>JAIRYN010000052.1 GCA_031267575.1 Synergistaceae bacterium
TACATTTTTCGAACAGTGAACATCATGGCCACCCGACAGAAAAGCCTTTGGCGCTTTTCGAGTGGTTGATCCGCGCCTACACCAACGAAGATAACTTGGTTTTGGACCACTGCGTCGGAAGCGGAACCACAGCGGTCGCCGCGGAGAGATTGGGACGGCGCTGGCTGGCCGTCGAGAAAGAGTTGGAGTACTGCACCATCGCGAAAAGAAGACTGGAGGAAAACGGTTGATGAAAAGGGGGAAGGGCGGGGGCTCTCTTCCCTGCTTTTTTTATTTTGTTATATTTGTTATAAAGGTGTTATAACGAAAGAAAAAAGGGCTTACGCTCATCTGCGTAAACCCTTGGTATTACTTGGAGCGGAAGACGGGATTTGGACCCGCGACCCCAACCTTGGCAAGGTTGTGCTCTACCCCTGAGCTACTTCCGCGTTTAAATTACCTGGTGGCGGGACCCAGAATCGAACTGGGGACACGCGGATTTTCAGTCCGCTGCTCTACCATCTGAGCTATCCCGCCTCATCCTGCTATATTTCAAAATGGCGGGGCCGACGAGACTCGAACTCGCGACCTTCGGCGTGACAGGCCGACACTCTAACCAACTGAGCTACGACCCCGCATTTTTCACACAAATGGGCGAAACAGGGTTCGAACCTGTGACTCCCTGCGTGTAAGGCAGGTGTTCTACCACTGAACTATCCGCCCTTAAACATAGTAGAAGTATACCCGTCTATTCCTTTTTTGTCAACATTGCAGTCACCCCCTGTAGGGCAACAGCATTTACTTTTGAGTAAAAAGAATCTTCGACAATACATCCTGCTTGAGAGCGGCTTGAAGTATCTTTTTTCTGGCCTCGAGTTGTTTGCGTCCGAGGCAGGCCTTCTTAGTCAAAAACAGCACGCTTTTCCGTAAAACATTCATGTTTAGCTCATATCCACTGTGATTATATTTTCCTCTACATCAATTATGTCCAGAAGCATGTCCAGAAGTTCTGGCGCGACAGTTATTTCGTTCGTTTTCTCATCAACCTTTATCTGACCCAACGTTATCCGGTTTTCCACAACTCATGAGCTGACAACATGGTACGCTTTATGGTCGGCATTGCCGCTCCCACGTATCGTTTTACCATCGATATTTATAATGGAGCTAGATTGATGACTCTCTCCAATCCAGTTATTGAGGAACTTCGATAACTCGTCGGGTTTAGGCCTCCCAAAACGCGCTGGAATGTGTCACTGTTCGGTATTCTATTGGACAATTCGAGAAAATCACGCAGTCATTCTTTCCGTTTCTTGGCAAACTCCTCCATATCGGCAAAATCTTCTCCCAGACAAATTGTTGACGGCAAACCGAGGATTTTGCTGATTATGATGATTATGTTCTCAAGCTTGTGACGAAGATTCCCGTATGCCCAGCGAGGATCGCCAACTACTGCTAGTGCTTTTTTCAATTTTTGTATATTCATTACCTAATTCTGACTCTTCCTCAGCCAAAAGTAAATGCTCTTGCCCTGCACCTCTAAAACCTGTTCGTGGAATGAAGTAATCAAGTGGTATCACGCGCTAACCATGTGAATGGCTTTTTTTTTCTTAGGCAGAATCAAAAGATTTATGAAAAGTTTCGCCATCAATAGCGATAACTCCTAAGATTTTTTCAGCTAAATCTTGTGTCCAAGCAGTAAAATACCTAAAAAAATCTGTCGGAGAAAGCACAGAACGGGAATTAGACCTGATATCTGTTGTTTACCCTGGGGCCAACTCCAAAAGAGCGGCCCCTTATTGATAAGATTACAATTTCGCTACAAAATTACCGGCTATTTGGCGAGCAGAGCCTCAATGCTGGTGAGAGGCGCCACAACTTCCCAGCCGGATTTCCATTGATCGGAGGCAGGAACGGCCTTGGAGAGGTTCATTTCCTGGGTTCCACGACGCCTGCCGTTAGCGTAGTCGATAACACCGCCAAAGGGATTTTTAATAGGTCCGCCGTTTTCCAGAGTCTTCATGTAATTCTCCCATGTGATGTCCTGACCCGTGATGCGACGCAATCCCTCGCAGAAGAAACACCCTGCGACCCAACCGGTCTGGGCATATGTATTCATCGCGTACTGCTCCGGTGCCCATTTGACATAGAGGTCCAGCGCGCCCTGATCATCGTAGGCCACCCACCCCAAGCCGTACACGTCGAACTTGCTCTTGATATCGTTGACAATAGCACTGCTCATAGCGATGTCCACGTTGACATAAGTGGTGACGCAATCCTTGTTGACGCTCTGAGCGGCCAGCTCTTTCACGATGGTGGGCATAGTGCCCTGAATGGACGCCACGATAATGAAGTCCACCCCCGCGTTCTTGATGGAAGTGACCGTCGCCGACACGTCCGCCGTGCCTGCCGTGACCTGCTCGGCCACGAACTCGATGCCGTCCATCTCCTTGATCTGATCCGTCGCGCCCCGATACAGGTTCATGCCCGCGTCGTCGTTGGTATAGATGATTCCCACTTTCTTGGCCCTGAAACGACCTGTGGCGTAAGCCGCCATGATGCGCCCCTCGGTGATATAGAGAGGCTGTACCGGGAAGATGTTGTAACCCTCAGCGTTGGTTTTGGCGTTGTCGGCGTAAAGTTGACCGATACCAGTGGCGAAATAAACGGCCGGAATGCCATACTCCTTCAGATCCTCTACAGTGGCTGCCACCACGGGGGTGCCAAAGTGCCCGACGATAGCGAAAACTTTTTCATCCTCCACCAGGTTTGCCAGAGCCGCTTTGCCCTTGGCTGGGTCAAATTCGTCATCGGCGATGTGGTTGAAGATGATTTGACGCCCGTCAATGCCGCCTTCCGCGTTCACCATCTTCAGGTAGGCCTCTATACCCGCCAAAAACGGCACACCAACAGGAGCATAGGGGCCGGAAGTCGCGGCGGAGTTCCCTACCACTACCTTGGAGTCATCGGCGCCCTGAGAGTAGTTCACGGCCAAAGCTTCCCCACAAAGGAGCAATCCCACAATCGCTACTACAGAAAGCATAGTAAACAACCTTTTCATCTTATTTCCCTCCCGATCTTGAGATATGTAGATATAGTAACCATTGCCCATTTGTCGTGTTGTCGCGCAAACGACAAACACAAAGGAAAATCACTAGACAGAGCCCAGGTAAGCCTCCACCAGCCGGGTGTCCCGTATCAGTTCAGAGGCAGGGCCGTGTATATTGATCTCCCCTACCTCCATAACGTAAGCGTAGTCGGCGATCTTTAAGGTCTGCAGCGCGTTCTGCTCTACAATCAACACCGTGGCGCCCTCCTGTCTGATCTCGCTGATAATGGCGAAAATATCTCGCACCACCAGGGGAGCAAGCCCCAAAGAAGGTTCGTCCAGCAGCAAAATCTTTGGGTTGGCCATCAAAGCTCTGGCCATGGCCAACATTTGTAGCTCGCCACCTGAAAGAGTGTAACTCATCTGCTTTTTCCGTTCTTGCAAACGTGGGAAGAATCGGTAACAGCGTTTGAAACCCTCTTCGATCACTTTTTTGTCGCGCACTGTGAAGGCGCCCACCTTCATGTTTTCCTCCACCGTCATATCGCCAAAAATCTGGCGCCCCTCAGGGGACTGGGCGATGCCCAGGGCGGCTATCTTCTCGGCGTCCATATTCGTGATGTCTCGTCCGTAACAGGTTATCTTGCCGCTCGCCGCGGGGTTCAGACCGGAAAGCGTCCTTAACGTGGAGGTTTTGCCCGCGCCGTTAGCCCCCAGCAGCGCCACGATTTGCCCTTCCAGCAGATCAATATCTACGCCCTTCACGGCCTCGATCGCCCCGTAGCGCACTTTCAGTCCCTTCACGCTCAAAGCGATTCCGCTCATGCCTCTTCCTCCCCAAGATAAGCCTCCTGCACCAGCTTGTTACGCTGAATTTCCCTCGGCGAGTCGCAGGCCAAAAATTTGCCGAAGGAAATGGCGCAGATTCTGTCACACACTCCCATCACCAGACGCATGTCGTGCTCCACCAAAAGAATGGCGCAGTGATATTCATCCCGCACCTGACGAATCACCCCCGACAAGCTGTGGGTTTCGGTATCATTCAAGCCCGCCGCCGGCTCATCCAAAATAATCAACCGGGGTTTCGCCATTAGGGTACGGGCCAGCTCGACTTTCTTCAAAACACCATAGGGCTGTCCACCCGCCGGCAGATCTTTCCGGTCCGCGATGCCCAAAAATTCCAGAGCTTCCTCCGCCTTCTTTCGGAAAAGCCGTTCTTCCCTCCGGGCCTGAGGTAACTTGAAGGCCTGTGCGAAGATCGTGCTCTTGAAGTCGATATGCGCCCCCACAAGGACGTTATCCAACAACGAGAGTTCCTTGATGACCTCCACGTTCTGGAACGTGCGCGCCAGACCCAGCCGGATGACGTTGTGCACAGGGTAATCGATCAGGTTCACCACTTTTTCCACTTTTTCCGCTTTTTCCGTGTTTTCGTCGCCGACGCGGAAAAACACGTTGCCCTCGTCAGGCTTGTAGAAGTGAGTGATGCAGTTGAAGACCGTGGTTTTACCCGCGCCGTTAGGACCGATGAGCCCAAAAATCTCTTTTTTACGCACGGCGAAGGTCAGATCGTTGACAGCCTTGAGACCGCCAAAGCTGATGGACAAGCGCTCCACCCGCAATACCTCCTGGTCTGTTAGGGTGTGGGTGGTCTCCTGGGGAGCCGCGCCCAAATTCATGAGGGGATCGTCCATACTCATCCTACTTTCCTTTCCCTAGAGGGCGCGCGTCTGAACTTTTGCAGAAATCGCCTCGACAGGTGCCACAGCCCAGAGATTCCCTGAGGCGCGAACATGATGACCACAATAATGAGAATGCCGTTAAAAATGTAAGGCAACCCGTTGATGCCGCCTAGAACTGGAATGTTCTTCAAGAAGATATCCGGTATCCCCCACACCACAAAGGCGCCCACCACTGTACCGTAGATGGAACGGAACCCTCCGATGACCACGGCGGCCAGCACATATAGCGAAAGGTTCAGATTCCACACGGAGGGATAGGAAAATTTGATGAAGAACACGTACAACACGCCGGAGAGCGCCGCGTAAGCCGTGGCCAGGGAGAAGGCGACGAGGCGGTACTTCAGCAAGTTGATGCCCATAGCTTGAGCCGCTACTTCGCTGCCTCTCATAGTGTGGAGCGCGCGGCCTATCTGGCCGTTCACTAGGTTGTGAGTGAGAATCATCATCAAGATGAGAAACACCACCAACAAGATGAAGGTCCCGCTGCGGGTGAACGAGTGCCCAAAGATGACGGGATAGGAGACGCTCTTGCCCTGCATACCTCCCGTTATGGCGTCCACTTGCTCAAAGCTCTTCAGCAGGATCTCCGACACGCAGAGAGTGGCGATAGCGAGATAAATACCCTCGATGCGCAACGAAATGAGCCCCACTATGACGCCTATCAGGGTAGGAATGAGAACTGCGGCCAAAAGAGCCGCCCAAAAGGACATGCCCAAATCCTTGACAATATAGGCCGCAATATAGGACCCCAACCCCATGAACCCCGCCGTCCCCAGCGAGATGAGCCCGGAGTAACCCAGCAGCAAGTTCAGCCCCAAGGCAGCCACCGCGTAGATCAGCACGTTTCCAATGTAATTTAACGTGCTGTTTCTCATCAGGCCCATGTTCGAGAGCTGCGGCAGACCGGCCAGGAGAAGCCCGAAAACAACAAAACGCAGATAGGTGTTGCGCCAAACCGCCGCGACGAACCCGCTTTTGCCTCCAGGAGTCGAATGGATATCGTTCATAGAATTTCCCCCTCAGGCCTTTTTCTAGACCTTTTTGATGAATTTTTGGCCGATGATTCCGTTAGGGCGAAAGATAAGGAAAATCAGAATGAGAAGGTACATAATTTGCTCGCCCCATATGGAACTGACGTAATACACAAGCAAATTGCGTCCCACTCCTATGATATAGGCACCCAAAACCGGACCATAGAAAGACTGGAACCCGCCCAGCACGCAGGCAAAAAGGGCGTTGACCTGCACGGGGTTCATCAAGACTGTGGTCACCGTGGTGGTGGGGGCGATCATTACCCCCGACAGGCAGCCCAAGATCCCCGCCAAGGCCCAGGCCGTCAGCGTTACCTGCCGGGTGGGCACGCCCATCAGGCGGGCCACAGGCTCGTTGGATGCTGTTGCACGTATGGCGAGACCCATTTTGGTTTCCTGAAGCACGTAAAACAAAATTCCCATGATGAGCAGTCCCAGGCTGATGTTCAAAATGGCGTTGTAGGAGATGGACGCTCCCCCAAAAGATAGATCTCCGCTTTGTATGAAGCGAGGCAGCAGCAAAGGAGCCACCCCGAACATCATGGGGGCCAGTCCAAGGAACACCATAATAAGCCCCAGGGTGATGATCTGTTTACCCACCGGCGACACCTTTTTCGTCCGGCGAATGATCAGTACGTCCACCAGGAACCCGGTGAACACGGCGGAGACGACTCCGCACAGAGTGGAAAGCCACAGAGGCAGGCGCAGAGACAAAAACGCGTAGGTGACCACAAAAGTGCTGAACATGCCCATGGACCCCTGAGCGAAATGCGTGATAACGCTGGTGCGATAAATGATGATGATGCCGAGCGCGGCGAGAGCGTATACGCTGCCCGTCTCTAGGCTGCGCGTGAAAAGCTGCAGGATGGTACCCCATTCGTTGCCCACAATATCCGCCCCTCTCCAAAGACATAAGCCTCTGATGATGACAGCTATGTCATTAAAACCGAAAAAAATTATGCTCTGTCAATTCAAATAAACTTAGAGAAACTGGAAAGTTTGAACCCATTATAATTGTAATTTCGCCGCTTGGCAAGAAGTTTTCCGATCTCTTGAGATAAAGAAATTTCTTTGATATACTTATAATTGACGGGATGACATGCTTGTCATACTTGTCATATTTAATCGACATTCAAAACGTCCATAATATTGACATTTATACTTTTTTATACTTAATGTTTTTATACTTGTATTTATACTTGTTACTTGTTACTTGTTACTTGTTACTTGTTACTTGTTACAGAAAGGAGATTTTGCAGGGTGAAAGCTAAAAATGTTGGCATTGTGGGTCATGGTTTGTATTTGCCTCAATCGATCATGACCGCCAAAGAAATATCGGAGGCGACTAAGGGCATTTGGAGCGAGGAGGCCGTCAGAGATAAGCTGGGGATTGTCAAAAAAACCATCCCGGGCCCGGAGGACGGCACCCAGGAGATGGGGGCTCGCGCCGCGCAAGACGCGCTGAATCGCGCCAGTCTGGACCCGAAGGAGATCGACGTGATTCTCTGCGTGGGCGAGGAGTGGAAAGAATACCCCCTCACCACCTCAGCGCTTTACATCCAGGACAGAATCGGCGCCGTGAACGCTTGGGGCATCGACGTGGCGAACCGCTGTTGTACCACCTGCGCGGCCATTAAAATGGCGAAGGACATGCTGATCGCCGACGACGAAATCCGAACCGTCCTAATCGCCGGCGGGTACCGCAATGGCGACTTTGTGGACTATACCGACAAAGACATGAGCATGATGTACAACCTAGCGGCTGGCGGCGGCGCGCTGATTCTGCAAAAAAACCTGGACAAAAACCTGGTGCTGGGAAGCCACGTTATGGCCGATGGCTCCCTGGCACGAGACGCGGGTGTCGAGATCGGCGGTATCGCGGTACCGTTCACACCTGACAACGTGGAAGAAGGCTACAAATCCCTGCGCCTGCTGAACGCCCCTCATATGAAAACACGCCTGAACGAGGTCAGCGTCTCGAATTGGTACCATTGCATCGACGAGAGCCTCCGCAAAAGCGGCGGCCTCACTCGAAAGGATATTGATTACCTCGCCATCCTTCACTTCAAACGGAGCCAGCACTTGGCGATGGTCGCGGAGCTGGGTCTCACGCCGGAACAGACCTTTTACTTAGAAGACTACGGCCATATGGGACAGATCGACCAGATTCTTTCCCTGTCCCTGGGACTGGAGCACGGCAAGGTCAAGGACGGCACCCTTGTGACCATGATAGCCGCCGGCATCGGGTACGTGTGGGCCTCTACCTGCGTGCGCTGGGGCAAATAAGCGAGTCTAAGCGAGTCTAAAAGGAGCGATAGCGATAATGATATTCGACTACAGCGCGAAGAAAATTTCTGTGGAACAGGCTCTCGCTATGGTGAAGTCGGGTGACAACATCACCGTGGGCATGGCCGCGGCCGAGCCAAAGGAGTTCCTAACCAACCTGCACCACATAGCGGATCGCGTGGAGGATGTGACCGTCACCAATTGTCTGTCCACCGTCCCGGGCGAATACCTTTCAGAAAAATATTTTGAGCGCGCCTTCAAGCTGGATAGTTGGTTCTACTCCCCACCTCTGCGCAAACTGCACAAAACCGGGCGCGTCTCCTTCATTCCCAACCATCTTCACTTCGCCGGCACCAAGCGCAACTATCACAAAAAAACAAACATTTTCATCAGTTCAGCCTCCATGCCGGAGGAGACCGGCCGCGTCCGCTTCTCCGCCGGTAACGTGTATGAGGAGGAAATCGCCAAACATTCCGACGTGGTCATCCTGGAAATTACGCCGGGAGCGCCCCACAGCTTCGGCGAGAACTACCTGGAGTGGGATGATGTGGACTACGTGATCGAGTGTGACTACACTTTGCCCACCATTCCAGACGTTCCCCCCAACGAAAAAGACCAAAATATCGGCAGGCATATTGTGGATCTCATCCACGACGGGGATTGTGTTCAGGTGGGGATCGGTGGTATCCCCAATGCGGTCTGCGAATTTTTGAACGAGAAAAAAGACCTGGGCATCCACACCGAAATGATGACCACCGGCATCATGAAGCTGATGAGACAAGGTGTGGTGAACGGCAGCAAAAAGCAAATGGACCTTGGGAAAGTGGTGTGCGCTTTCGCCCTGGGCAGCCAGGAGATGTACGAGTTTATGAATGATCACCCGGATATTCTGGTAAAACGGGGCAGTTGGGTCAATGCTCCCCACGTCATAGCCCGCAATGACAACCAGGTCAGTATCAACACGTCGGTGGAAGTGGATTTGACCGGTCAGTGTTGCAGCGAAAGCGTGGGCCCCACGCAGATTTCCGGAACCGGCGGTCAGAGCGACACGGCAGTGGGCGCTCAGGACAGCAAAAACGGGCGCAGCGTCATCGCGCTTTACAGCACGGCGCTGCTGAAGAACGAGACCACGGGCGAGAAAGAGGAGGTTTCGAAGATCGTGCCGACGCTCAGACAGGGCGCGGCCGTTTCCCTTTCTCGCAACGACGTGGACTGGGTCGTCACCGAATACGGCGCGGTAAACCTGAGGGGCTCCACCATCCGTGAGCGCGCCGAGCTTCTGATCTCCATCGCGCACCCCAAGTTTCGGGAAGAATTGCGTGCCGCGGCGCGAAAATCGCAATATTGGCTGTAAGCCTGGGAGGATCTTGTCATGGCGACCTTTCGGTATGAGGAGCGGGATCTGTATTACGAAGACATGGGCAGCGGCGAACCCTTGCTGGTCTTAAACGGGGTCTTCATGTCCTGCGAATCCTGGAAACTCTTCGAGCGCAGATTTACGGAGAAAAACCGTCTTTTGTTGCTGGACTTCCCAGATCAGGGCAAAAGCGCGAAAATGGACCGGGAGTACACTCAGGACCTTCCGGCGGGGGCGGCGGGGGCTCTCATAGAACATCTGGGATTGAGCTCCGTGAATCTGGCGGGCATCAGCTACGGCGGTGAAGTGGCCATGAAGCTGGCCTCCCTTCGCCCGGAAAAAGTAAAGCGCCTGGTTCTCGCCAACACGACCGCCTATACCTCTCCTTGGCTACGGGACATCGGGCATTCCTGGGAGTACGCCTGCAAGAGTTACGACGGCCACCAGTTTTTCAAGACCTGCATCCCGATTATCTACTCCCCTTGGTTTTACGAAAAAAATTACGAATGGTGCGCGGCCAGGGAGGAAACGTTCGTCAAGACCTTCGCTCCGGAGGTGTACGACTCTTTCGCGCGATTGATTCGCAGCGCTGAGTTTCACGACGAGCGTGAGAATCTGCGTAAAATAACGGCTTCCACCTTGGTTATTTCCTCCGAATACGACTATGTGACCCCGCTCTGCCAGCAGCGGGAGCTGGTGGATCTTATACCCGAAGCTGTCGGACATGTGGTCATCGAGGGGTGCGGTCATGCCTCGATGTACGAAAAGCCGTCGGAGTTCGCTTCCCTGCTTCTCGGTTTCGTCAATGGCTCGGCGGAAGTACGCGTAGCCTGAAATAGCGTCTAAAATAAAACCTGAAATAAAGGCAAGAAAGGAGAATAAAATATGGGAGTTATTCGATACACTTTTTCCGAGCTTGCGATAGGAATGAAGGATTCGCTGGCGCACACGGTCACTCGTGAAGACGTTCAGCAATTCGCGGATTTGACGGGGGACCGTAACCCTCTCCACGTGGATGAGGAATTCGCGCGAAATTCTATATTCGGGAAGCCTATCGCCCACGGGATGTTCGGAGCCGGCTTCATCTCCGCCGTGCTGGGCCTGCGGCTTCCCGGTCCGGGCAGTCTGTACATGGATCAGTCCCTTCGATTCAAAAAGCCCGTTTTTATCGGGGACACGATCACGGCCACCGCCGAGATAACGGACCTCAACCCCGAAAAATATCAAGTGCGCCTGTCGACGATCTGTACTAACCAAGAGGGCGCGGTCGTTATCGAAGGCGAAGCGTTGTTACGTTTCAAAATTTTGGAAAAATAAGATTTAGGCGGTATCGCGGGTTGGTATAACATGGACTTTGCGCTATACTGTTTTAGATTTACTTTGAAAAAATTGAAAAAATAAATTGAAAAAATAAACGCAAAGGAGCCAGCAATGCCGACTCGAACATTCCGCAACCTGGCAGTGGAAAAACAGGAAAAAATTTTACAGGCTGCCATTAGAGAATTCAAGCAGCGCAACGTACAGGAGGCGAACCTCTCCAACATCGTCAGCGCGGCCGGAATTTCTCGCGGTAGCCTGTATCAATACTTTTCAAACAGGGAAGATATGTACGTCTATATTTTCGACACTTTGCGCGCGCGGCGCGCCGAGTACGTAAAGCCCGCCTTCAATCTGTATAAGAAAGCGCCTTTCATCGAGTTTTTCGAGGCCTTTTACTTGCGCGACAGCGAGTTTTTGCTGATGCACCCGGACCATATTGAGTTGGGTAAACAACTATACAGTCATGCTCACGGCGTTTCCCGTGGACTGATCCAGCGTCAGCAAATCCAATACAAAGAATCCTTTCTCATCGCCATCGAGTTCGACAAGGAACGAAATATCATTGCGCCCGATATCGACTCCTCCGCCTTGGCCGAGTTGTGCGTGCATTTTGTCACCGACATCTTCATCTTCCATAGCGTGACGAGCCAGCTTTCCATGGAAAATATCCGCCGGCATGCGAGCAAGACCCTGTACATCATCAAAAACGGCATCACCCTGCGGAACGCGTTCCCTTTGGACAACCAATCGAGCCGTCAATGAATTATCAATTAGTCATTAATGAGCCGTCAATACTTAGTGTCGAAGTCCCAGGGCGCGCCGCCGGCCAAACAGCCGCCGTCGATGTGGACCATCATCCCGGACATGTACGAAGACGCGTCGGATGCCAGCAGAAGGGCGGTTCCCAGTATTTCCTCCGGTGTGCCAGGGCGCTCCATCGCGATACGTTCCTTCAGGTAACGGCTCCGCGTCGGATGCTCCCAGGTCACGGTGGTCAGGGGGGTCAGGATATGGCCGGGCGCGATGGCGTTGGCACGGATGCCGAACTTTGCCCACTCCACCGCCATTGAGCGGGTCAGCGCGGTGAGGGCGCTTTTTGTCGCGCCGTAGACGCCGCATCCCCCCAACATCCCCACGGAGTTGTGCGACGCCATGTTGATGATGTTACCCTTCCCCGCTTTCCGCATGTGTTTCGCGACCTTCTGGGAGATGAAATACAGCCCCTTCAGGTTGATCTGCATGATGCGGTCGTAGGTGCTTTCCTCCACGTCAAGCAGGCCCTCGCGTTTGTTGATTCCCGCGCAGTTGAACAGGACGTCGATCCGCCCGTGTTTCTCCACCACCCGTTCCACGCAATTCTGGATGTCGTCCATGCGCGTAAGATCAAGGACGAACGAAGAAACCTCCCTTCCGCTCTCTGATTCGATTTCTGATTCTGATTTGATTTCTTTCTCCAGTTCCGCCAATTTAGCGGCGTCCATGTCACAGAGCGCCACGGACGCACCAGCGTTGGCGAAGCCTTTGCAAAGGACGCTGCCGATTCCTCCGGTCGCGCCTGTAAAAAGAATCACTTTTCCGTCGAGAGAAAAAATCTTCTCCAGATATACCCCCACGGACGGGCGTCCTGAATCCGCCAACCCTACCACTCCTATCTTATCCTACCTATCTTTTCCTACCGTTCTACTAAACCTATGCAAACCTGAATAAATCCGATCAAATATGATCAGGAGCAAGTTTACTGTTGGCTTCCTGCTTCACCGAGGCCAGTTTCACCATCATCTCGCGACGACGTCCAGAGCTTTCCTCTCCACAGGCTGACACCGCTGACACCGTGGAACTCACAGCGTAATGTTTTAGATGCTTCACCTATGCTTAACAATATATTCATAATTACATATATTAACATAGATTTAATCATATTTCAATCGTACTTTTCCTACCCTATCTTATATTCATACTGATATTCACGCTCAGGAGGCGGCTTCGGCTTCCAGTCTTCTATAGTAGGCCCTCGCGCGGACGATGCCGCCCCAGATCAGCCACGCGACAGCAACCAGCAGAATCAGGCCGATGGGACGCTGAAGAAGGGGCAAGAACGCCCCGCGGCTTTGCATAAGGGCCTGCCGGAAACTAACGTCGGCGAGGGGTCCTAAGATCAGTCCCAGTACCATCGGGGCCAGCGGGTAATCCATTTGCCGAAGGAAGTAGCCGATCATTCCAGCGAATAGCATCAGGTACACGTCGAAAATTCGGACACCGCCGCTGTAAGCCCCGATGACCGTCAGAGGGACGACAAGGGGAAGGAGTAGCTCTCTCTTGATTTTGAGAACGCTCACCATCGGTTTCGCCAGAAGCAACCCCCAGAAGAGCATCGCGACCGACGCGCACATCAGCGCGGCCCCTACCATGGGAAGGAACGCCGGGTTTTCAATGTTGAGCATCGGTCCCGGGCGGACGCCGTGGAGGTTCATCGCGGCCAAGAACATAGCGGCGGGGGGGCTTCCCGGTACGGCCAGCGTCAGAAGAGGAATCATCGCCCCGCCGATGACGGCGTTGTTCGCGACCTCAGGGCAGAGAACGCCCTCCAGAATTCCAGTTCCGAATTTGTCGCCGTCTTTGGATCGCCTTTTGCCGATGTCGTAGGCCAGCCACGCCCCCACGTCTTCCCCGGCGCCAGGGATAATACCGATAATAACCCCGATGACCCCGGAGCGTAGAATAGAGGGAATTAGCGGTTTGAAGACATTGAAGGGCGGAATGACTCGGCCTACTTTTCCTTCGATTTTATAGGGAACACTCTCCTGCAACACGCCCAGGACCTCCGAGATGCCGAACACGCCGATCAGGGTCGCGATCAGGGGAATGCCGCCCCTGAGCTGGAAAATGCCGAATGTGAAGCGTGGATAGGCGTAGATTGCCTCCATACCCACCATCGAGAGGGCGAAGCCGAGAAATCCGACGATCCAGCCTTTGATGGGGTCTTTGTCGGTGCTGAGGGAACCGCAGATCATGATGCCGAATATCGCCAGAAGGAACATCTCCCAGTGCCCGAATTTCATGGCGATGAGATAGAGCACCGGCGTCAGGGTCAGCATGATGAGAATGCTGAAGACCGTTCCGATGAAAGACGCGATAAACCCCGTACCGATGGCCAGTCCGCCCTTGCCCTGCTTAGCCAGAGGAAAGCCGTCGAGAGTTGTCGCAGCCGCGGCGGGTGTTCCAGGGATGTTGATCATGATGGCCGAGCACAATCCCCCCGACGTCGCCCCGACATAGACGGCCAAAAGAAAAGCCACGGCTCGCTCCAGCGGCATTCCGTAGGAGATGTTGATCAGAAGAGCCAGAGCCATCGTCGCGGTCAGGCCGGGAATGACCCCCACCAGAAGCCCCATGACGGACCCGCCGAAAATTAAAGCAATAATCCACGGGTCCCGCGTCATAGCGACGAACATTCCCGTGATATGCTGGAAATATTCCATGTTTAATTTAGTCTCCTCTCTCTATCGTTCTCGGGTTCCTCATGGCAAGGGAATCCTGAAGAGTTGGCTGAAAACCACCTGAACGATTAGCGGTGCGGCCACGGAGATGGCGATCATCCAGTACCATTTCGTCGCCTTCAGAAAAAGGAACGTCAAAAAAAGGTACGCCATGCTCAGAACGGCGAAGTTGAATTTACCTAGAAGAGCCACGTAGCCGAGGATCAATAAGAAAACGACGCTTCCCTTTTTAAAGACGGGAGAGGTGAAGCTTCTTTTGAGGTTGCCGGCCGAGAGAATACGAAGGGCATCCACGCGTCCCCCTCTCAGCGACGAAGTATAAAGAAGAACACCTCCAAAGAATACAAAAAGAATCCCCAGAATCATCGGAAAAAA
This sequence comes from Synergistaceae bacterium, assembly GCA_031267575.1. Classification (NCBI taxonomy): domain Bacteria; kingdom Thermotogati; phylum Synergistota; class Synergistia; order Synergistales; family Synergistaceae; species Synergistaceae bacterium. The sequence continues at coordinate 14,634 of JAIRYN010000052.1, forward strand.
ACCAGGCGATATGAAGAACGTCTGGTATATCCTCATGTTCCGCGCGCCCATAAAAAACATTCCGCCGAATAGAATCAACAGAACCGCCGTAATGAAATCCGCTCCCGCCAATTTCTGCGCTTTATTTGACAAGCCTTAAAACCTGCCACTGAAAACCCACATAAATGTGTAATAGTCCAGATTTTTCCTTTTTCATCCTTATTTTTCCTTCTTCATCCTTCCCTCTTTCGCCAAAGCTACTCAAGTTTGTACGGAAGTCCAAAGGCTTAAATTCCCGTGTAGCCCACCCACGGTACATAGCTTTACACTACAGGTTCATAGCCGCGTTTAAATCGCGGTCTATTTTCAACTTTCAACCCGCATTCTTGGCGGATATAGACACGGTCACCGAGCTTCAAATCCTTCTTTAATAGCTCCACAATTCGAGCACCTCTCGAGCGCATCTTCAATGAGGGAAAAAGATGAGGGAAAAAAGATGAGGGACAAAATCGGTCAGCGGCTCGAAGCTCTATACCGTGCCTCTTACATTTCTCTGCCAGCTTGCTTTCAAAACAGTAAAAATTCTGTTCCGCTATAGCCTTTGAGAGACGCTTGTTTTTCATCATTCCAAGAATATTAAGGTCCTCGATTGTGATATAGCCCGGCTTGGCCATCACCAGCGCACAGGCTATTTTGTTGGTATAGTTTTTTCTTACACAATCAAGTCCGTAGTAGGCTTTCTGGACTTTAATACGCTGTTTATATAGGTTCGTAAATTTTTCAGTAGCAGGTTTCACCTTCTTTCTATAATTATTTTTTCGAGAAAATTTACGTTGCTCTCGTTTAATCCCGCGTTTTAATTTCTTAACGCTGGATTTCTTAACTCTGGATGCTTTGTTTATATTGCTAAAAATCTGATGGTTATTGTTCAAAACCTGATGGTTAGAAACCGTAGCTCCTCTCGCTCAACGCCCCAGGGTATCGGCTGCTAATGGGGCGCAGGGGCCTTAGGCCCCTGCCGGGTTTGAGTGGAGCCTAAGCGTCACTGATATCCGTACTTCGCCTTTTCCTTGTTCCAGTCCCATTCCTCCGCGCGTGGAATACCAAAGGCCGCCGGCGATTTGTCGGTTTCGGCCAAACCGGCGTCGTACACCACCCAAGCGTAGGCCGCGTACTGATAATCCAATACCTTGTCGGCTTCCTCGCCATAACGGGAGATAACCTGATAGCCCATTCTTTCAGCGAACTCTTTCATTTCGGGCTGTTCGCACGCCCAGAGAAAGGCCTCCTGTAATTTGTCGACGATGGGCTTGGGGGTGTCGCGCGGAACCATGACGGGCCACGTTTCCGCCAGGTCGGGGACGCTCGCGTACTGCGGTCCGAAATCGGTGATTGGGGGGATAGTGAGGCCGTTGCCTAGTTCAAGAGCTTCCCGCCTGTTTAGGAAGAGAACTTTCAAGCTGTTGGAACGAGCGTAATCGACGCCCGCCGAAAAGGAGATGGAGCCGATCTCGATCTCGCCGGCCATGACGGCGACGCAGGTTTGGCCGTCCCCGCCGGAGGTGACGTAGTTAATCCTCGTCTCGATGCCTGCCGCCTTAGCGAACGCTTCAACGAAGGCATGAATGCCCGCTCCGAGAGAAGAAACCCCCACGTTGGCCTTGCCCTCTTTCAGAACCGTGATCGCGTCCTCGACCGTGTTGATTCCCGATTTTTCGGGATTGACGACGAGAGCTGCCGGTCCCTGAATGTGGTGGAATCCCCACCAGTTCCAGGGCACGCCGTTGGGCGAGGTGTTGTTGATGGTGTAGCCTCCGAAACAGCCTGACCCCGTGGCGAAGAGGCTGTAGCCGTCATGCGGTTTCCCCTGAACATCTTCCGCCGCTAGAGCGCCTGCCGCTCCAGGCATGTTGGCGACGTTGATAGTCTCGCCGAGATGTTTCTCCATCAGCGCGACCAATGGACGAACCGCCGTATCCGTGCCGCCGCCGGCACCAAAACCCACGTATACCGTCGGGGTTCCTCTGTCCCAGACCTTATCCGCCGCTTCCGCTCCCACAAAAACCCCTCCCGCGAGAATCGACACAACGAGCGCCACCGCAAAGAACCTGCACTTCCTCATAGTCGCTTCCTCCTTCTGTTTTTTAGTATCGACAAGCTGCTTCAGATTATTTTCAATATCATTTTCAATATCAATATCATTTTCAATATCATTAGATCATTTCCAATCCACTTTCAATTCATTTTCAATTCATTTTCAATTCCTTTTCAATATTTTCTTCGCGGCCTGCTCGATGGCCTCCGCCGTCAGTTCGTAATGTTCAAGAAGTTGTTCGTAAGTGCGCGCGGACTGACCATAACGGTCAGCGATTCCAACGCGCTCCATTGGCAAGGGCGAGTCGGAAAGACATTCGGCGATGGCGGCACCTAACCCGCCGATAACGCTGTGTTCCTCGGCCGTGACCAACGCGCGAACCCCATTCAGAGCCGCGCGAACGGCTTCCCTGTCCAAGGGTTTTATTGTACTGAAGTTCACCAAGCGGGCATCAACATCCTGCTCTTTCAGAAGCGCGCGCGCGACGATCCCCATACCCGCCGTGACGGCATTGACACAGATCGCTACGTCCTTGCCCTCGACCAGCACCAGGGGCTTTCCAACCTTGAAAGGCGTCGATTCGTCGGTCAACACGGGAAGGTCGTTGCGGTTGAGCCGGATATACACGGGTCCTTCAATCGCCGCCGCGGCGTGAACGGCCTTGCCCACTTCGACGGCGTCGAGAGGCGCCAGAACGGTCATGTTGGGCAAAGTGCTCATGAGGGCCAGGTCTTCAAAAGATTGGTGAGTGGCGCCGTCCCCAAAGTCGGAAAGTCCCGCGCTGGAACCAACGATTTTTACGTTCAGGTTCGGCAGGCAGACGCTTTGCCGGATTTGGTCAAAAGGACGCCCCGTTGCGAACACCGCGAAAGAGTGCGCGAAGGGAATTTTGCCACATAGCGCTAGCCCCGCCGCGACGGAGATCATATTGGCCTCTCCGATGCCCATTTCGATATACTGGTCGGGCAGGTTTTTTTCGATTTGGATGGACTGGGTGGAGGCGCAAAGGTCCGCATCCAGAGCCACGATATTCCTGTTAGCCCTGGCCAGCTCCAAAAGCGCCAATCCGTAAGCGACACGGGGGTTGTATTCCTGTTGTTCTATTTTTTCTTTTTCTGCTTTTTCCATGTCAATCTTCCCTTCACATTACCATGACAGACGCGATAGCCTTTTCTTGATCTTCGACCGTGAGAAGGTTGTTGTGGTAGATGTGCGTGTTTTCCGCGAAGTAGACGCCCTTTCCTTTGACCGTGCGGGCAACGATGGCCGTTGGACAGCCTCTTACGTTCGTTGCGTTGTCTAGAGCCCTGGCAATATCCGCTACGTCGTGCCCGTCGATCTCAAACGTTTTCCAGCCGAAAGCGGCGAACCGTCCGGGAATGTTGCCTATAGCGTAGCGGTCGCGGGTTCTACCCATAGCCTGAACACCGTTCATATCCACGATCACCGTGAGATTCGACAGCGCGTAATGACTGGCTGCCATCGCGGCTTCCCAGATTTGTCCCTCCGCGAGTTCCCCGTCTCCGACGAGGACGTAGACGTGATAGTCGAGGTCATCCATCTTGCCAGCCAGAGCCATACCGACGCCCACAGACAGGCCCTGACCCAGAGAACCGGTGTTGGCCTCGATGCCTGGAGCGCGTCTTTCGGGGTGACCCTGTAGAAGACTGCCCAGGCTCTTGGTCGTGGCGAGAAGCTCTTTTTTGAAGTACCCGGCCTCGGCTAAAGCGGCGTACTGCGCCAGTACGGAGTGCCCTTTGCTCATGATGAAACGGTCGCGGTTCGGGTCGTTCCGTTCGTCGGCGGATTGGCGCATTTTGTAGAAATACAGCACCGCCACGATGTCCGCGCACGACATCGATCCTCCAAGATGTCCCCTGTTACCGATACCAAGGGTGTCGATAATCCCCAGACGAACCTTACGCGCTTTCTCCCTGAGAAAATTTTGTAGGTCTTTGTCCACTTTTCAAACAACCTCCTCAATGTTTCAGCTTTCTTTCAGTTTTCTTTTTCTTTCAGCAACGACGAAATGGAACCTTTTGTTTCACTGACATGTTCGTACATGACCAACTGAGCTTGCGTTTTTTCCCGTCTCTCAAAAGCCTGAATGATCTGTTTGTGATATTGCAGCGCTTTCTTTCGCCTTTCGGAGTAGGAAGCGGAGATAATCTGCTGTTTTAGAAGAGATTCACGAATCAAATCGAAGGAATGGGAAAAGAGGACATTTCGAGTCGCCCGCGCGATTAGGCCATGAAACAAAACATCCATCTCGGCGAACTCAGGGCATTTTCCCTCGGACGACATACCCGACGCCTGACGTTCGATGCAGGAAATCAGTTCCTCGATCTCCTCGCGAGAGATTCGTTCTGCGGCCAACGCCGCGCAGTAGGGTTCGTAGCCAACCCTGAATTCCATAACATGAAGAACGTCCCGGAGGTTCATGGCGTCTAGAAAAAGAATTTTTCGTTCCGCGTCAGGAGCGTCACTCACGAACGTTCCCAATCCGGGGACGGTGTAGATCAGGTTTTTAGCCTTTAAGAGGTTGAGAGCCTCCCGCACTGTCGAACGGCTGACGTTGAACGCGGCGGACAGCTCGGCCTCCGTATAAATACGATCTCCCGGTTTCCAGAAACCGGATTGAACCTTTTCTTGTAACGCCTCGAAAACGACAACGCTCCTGCTCTTTCGCTCCAAGGGGCTGAAAACCGCTTTCACAAACATCACCCAATTCAAAACATTATTATCGGATGTCTGACATCATACATTATAAAGAATAAATTTGTCAATAGGGTTCGGAACTCCCCAAACCGTAAGTTGTAAGGATATCGATTGCAAAAGTAAAGCAACCTGGACGGCGAGCGAGGGTTGCGATCAATCTTGCAAAAGTGCAGATAAAAGTTTGTTGCAATAAGTAGTGCAATATTCTCCATATGAAAAAACGTCCTTCTATATAAAAAAATGTCCTTCCATATGAAAAAATGTTCTTCTATAGCAACACAGGAAGACGATTTTGAGCGCCAAGAAATCATCACCTCCTGTGAAAAGTGAACACAGACAGTGACTGTCTGCTTGGCATCAAAATAAGTTGTGTCTTTGCAAAGATAAGTTTACGTGCTCTGTTGGCCATATTTATTGCTATAATGTGTATACTACGTTGTTTGAATATTTCACTTTAAGGAGTTTTTTTAATGTTACTAAAAGATATAAATTGTTCTATAGAACAATATGCCACTTCTTATGTAGATGAAATATATACGGACATTAAGGAATTTTCGGAGATGACGTACCAAGAAAGTTGTTTTCTTAACGGCTTTGTGCGATATTTCAAACCTAAGAAAATATTAGAAGTTGGTGTTGCAGCAGGTGCTAGTACTTGTGTTTTATTGAATGCTCTTAAAGATAACTCTGAAGCAATCCTTCATTCGGTAGATTGGTCAAAAAAATATTATAAAAATTTTTCTAAAACTTCTGGCTGGAAGGCCCAAGAACTTTTCCACGGTAAGTCTCAATGGAAATTACATCTAGGAGTTGACGTTGCGGAAATAATAGAAGATCAAATAAAGGGAAATATTGACTTTTTGTTATTGGATACTGTTCACAAACATCCAGCCGAAACTTTGAATTTTCTTTCAGTGTTTCCTTATCTTAATAGGAATGCTATCGTCGTGTTACATGACGTTAATCTCTTTTTTAAGCCACATCACCCAACAGCTTATGCCACAAAAATATTATTCGACACTGTTGTAGCGGATAAAGTTACTTTAAGTATTTTTGAAAACGACTACATCCACCCTAATATTGCGGCTTTTCAAATTAATGAAGATACAAATAAATATATTGGAGATGTTGTACGCAGTTTATTTTTCTCTTGGGGTACAAAAGAACCTGCAAGGATTTTGCAAGCGACTGGGGTCATTCTCAAAGCAAAGTATTGCAATGATATATATAAGTTATATGAAAGAAGCGTAAAACAAAACCAAATTCATTCACAACTCACTTTTAAGAAAATATTCTTGAGAATAAATAGCGCGTTACGTGAAATATTAAAGATGTTTTTACCATCTTCCGTTATCATATGGCTCAGAACAATACAACAAAAACTCAAAATATAAATTTATAATTGTAAATCCCCCAATATATTTATAAGTATATGCGTAATATCGAAGTGACTGACATTACTGTGTTTTTATACATCTATAAATTTTACGGGGATTTACTTGACATACTCCCACGACTAAAGCCATGGGATTCTAAGATCGACAAAGACAGCCGACTGAAACCGGTCTTACGTCTTCTCCTTTAATTTAAGAGTGGATGCCCCCACTCTGAGAAGATTTACAGCTACATTGATATCCCGGTCGTGTTCCGCCCCGCATCTTACGTTGATAAACCGTTAAAGAAGTTTAACATGAAAGTAGAGATATGACAAGAAACCAAATACAAAACAAACGCCGCTGTTGGCGGCGTTGCGATTCTCATCCAACGGCTTCAGCCGTTGGCTTTCTCATCGCTTTATCGTAAAGATTCATCTAATATAATATCGAAACCGCTTTCAAGATCTGTCGGCTAAGGTGATTTCGATGATTTTTAGATGACGCACGCCTTTTGGGATTTTCACGTAGACCTCTTCGCCTACGGTTTTGCCCAGAATAGCTTGGCCTACGGGGCTTTTTTGAGAGATGCTGTGAGTTTTCGGGTCGGCCTCTTCCGAGCCGACGATCGTATAAGTGAATTGTTTCGATGGGGGAGTCATTTCCTCTAGGGTAACTGTGAGACCTAATGAGACTTTTTTTGTGTCCAGCGTTTCCTCGTCCAAAATTCGCGCCTTGCTCAATTGTATTTCCAGCTGAAGGATCCGCGCTTCGATCTTGGATTGCTCTTCTTTGGCCGCCGCGTATTCTGCGTTCTCGCTGAGGTCGCCGAAAGACCGCGCCTCTTCCAACTGTCGCGCGATTTCCGCCCTGCGCTCCGTCCTCAGTTCAACCAATTCAGCACTCAGGCGTTCGTAGCCGCTTCGGGTCATTGTTGCGTTGTTGTCGATCGTCTTTATCGCCATTACTCTGCCTCCAAAACTTAGAATCGGGGCGTATTTTAACAGCTATTAACGGGATACACAATAGCATTAGCGAGGAGCGTATAGTCGAGAAAACACGATAAACTATGATAAAATTAAAATAACTGGGTATTGTTCGACAATATTAGAATAGTATATATCAGGAAGGTGAGAAAATTTATGGGCTTGTTTGGAAGTGGAACGTTGATTGCCGCGGACGACACGTGGTTTTTGTGGACGATTATCATCGTCTTCGCTTCGGCGTCTATCTACATTGAGCAAAACTACAAGTGGGGAGAAAGACTGTCGGGGCCGGTTGTTGGCCTGATTCTGGCTGTCATTGCCGTTAACTTGGGAGTCATTCCATCGAGCGCCGAGGTTTACGACGCGATATGGACCTACTGCATTCCTTTGTCCGTGGCGATGCTCCTGTTCCGAGCAAATATCAAATCCATCATCAAAGACACGGGCAAAATGTTTTTTTGCTTCAACATCAGCGCCATTGGGACTTTGCTGGGAGTGATCGTGGCCTTTTTCACGCTGAAAAATTTTATTCCCGAACTGGATAAAATGGCGGGAGTCCTGACCGGTTCCTACATTGGCGGTGGGGTGAATCTCTTTGCCGTCGCTAACTCGGTTCACGTTTCCGAAACACTGCTCAGCGCCGAGGTCATTGCCGATAACTTCGTTATGGCGCTAGTCATTTTCGTTCTGCTGTGGATCCCCAGCAGCGATTACTTCAAAGCGCGCTACAGACATCCGTTCCAAGCCAAAATCCAAGCCAAAATTGAAGAAAAGGGCATTGTTGGAGAGGCTAAAACGATGTCGGCGGCCTTTTGGGGCAAAAAAGAAATGTCCCTGTTGGATATCGCTTTGACCATCGCTGTGGCCTTTGTAATCGTGACATTTTCCACGAAGCTCTCGGATTGGCTCAAGGTGGCCCTGGCGGGACCGGAGGGTGGAGACTTGTGGAGCGGGCTTCCCTCCATGATTTTTGGCAACCAGTTCGTCATGTTGACTTTGGTGTCAGTGATTCTCACCTCCATTTTTCCCAAATTCTTCAATAACCTCAAGGGCGCGCAGGAACTGGGTACGTTTTTGATCTACACGTTCTTCGTGGTGATCGGTTGTCCCGCGGCCCTAAAAGATGTCATTGTCACCGCGCCGCTTCTTTTTGTATTCTGCGGTCTCATCGCTTTCATCAACATCGGATGGACGCTCTTCTGGGGTAAATTGTTCCGCCAGAACATCGAGGAGCTGACCATCGCGTCCAACGCCAACATCGGCGGACCCTCCACGGCGGCGGCCATGGCGGTAGCCAAGGGATATGGAGACCTGGTTGTCCCCGGTATCCTGGTGGGGTTGTGGGGATATATCATCGGGACTCCTTTGGGGTTGTTTATGGTACAGTGGTTGAGTACTTTTATGTAGCTGGACGCCCATGAACGTCAGCACGATAGGGGTTCACAAAGACGGGCTTCCTGAGGGTTTCGTTTATATCGACGAGCTGATCGAAGACTGCGTCGTTGACGCAAAGTACTGGGGAACGGACAATTTTATAGGCCGAGGGGTCGACGGCTACGAAACCCCCCTGGTGGTTATGACTCACGAGGCCGCTGAGGCTTGTGTCAGAGCAGCGGATATTCTACGAAAACGAGGCTATTGGATCAAGTTTTACGACGCCTATCGGCCCCAAAAAGCCGTTGATGATTTTGTCCGCTGGGTCGCGGACGTGGACGATCTCCGCCGAAAACCGATACATTACCCCCATGTGAACAAAAAAGACTTTATCGTCCTGGGCTACGTTGCCGAAAGGTCGGGGCACACCCGAGGCAGCGCCGTGGACTTGACCCTCGTGGATATGGAAACCTGTCAAGAACTCGACATGGGTTCCATCTTCGACTTCATGGACCCTCGCTCTCACATCGTGGCACTGGGCCTGGCCGACTACCAGGAGGCTAACCGCGCTCTTCTCCGCGACGCAATGATGGTCAGCGGTTTCGAGGTGTACCCCTACGAATGGTGGCACTTCTTTTTGCGACACGAACCCTACCCCGAAACTTATTTCGATTTTCCTGTTAGATAAAAAATGATTTCGCATACTGATTTTACATACTACTGAGGAGAGGTGAAGTCACTGTGAGCAAAGAAATCATACTAGCCGGTGCCTGTCGGACGGCGATAGGAAAAATGGGAGGTACCCTTGCAGGTGTGCCCGTGGCTAACTTAGGCGCCATAGTTATCAGGGAGGCCATGAGCCGCGCCGGCGTAAAGTCGGATCAGGTAGACGAGGTCTTTATGGGCTGCATTCTACAGAGTTCCCAGGGGCAAAACGTGGCACGTCAGTCCTCCATTAAGGCGGGGCTCCCCGTGGAGGTTCCCGCTCAGACGTTGAATATCGTCTGCGGTTCGGGCCTGAAAAGCGTCAACCTGGCGGCGGCCATGATTCAAGCGGGAGAGGCGGATGTCATTATCGCGGGCGGGATGGAAAACATGTCCGCAGCGGTTTACGCCCTGGATAAAGCACGCACGGGCTATCGCATGAACAATGGAACACTGATCGACACCATGGTCAAGGATGCCTTGTGGGATGTCTTTAACGACTATCACATGGGCGTCACGGCGGAGAACGTCGCCGAAAAATACGGGGTAACTCGCGCCATGCAAGACGCTTTCGCCGCGGGAAGTCAGCAGAAATACGAGGCCGCCCAAAAAGAGGGCAAGTTTAAAGACGAGATCGTGCCCGTGCCGATCAAGATAAAAAAGGAAACGCTCCCCTTCGACAAGGATGAATACCCTCGGGCGGGTGTAACGGCGGAGTCTATCGCCAGTTTGCCTCCCGCATTCAAGAAAGACGGTACGGTCACGGCCGCCAATGCATCAGGAATCAACGATGGCGCGGCTGCCGTGGTTGTTTTGAGCGCGGAGAAAGCCAAGGAACTGGGCGTGAAACCGATGGCCAAGTGGATTGCTGGCGCCACGGCGGGAGTGGATCCGTCGGTGATGGGCATCGCTCCGGCCATGTCCACGCAAAAGCTGTTGAAAAAGACGGGACTTACCGTTGCCGATATCGATTTGATCGAGGCCAATGAGGCCTTTGCAGCTCAGGCCGTGGCGGTAGGGCAATTGCTTCAGTGGGACGCAGCTAAAGTCAACGTCAATGGCGGCGCTATTGCGCTGGGGCACCCGGTAGGCGCTTCGGGCTGTCGCATCCTCGTCACGCTGTTGCATGAAATGGGCAAACGTAAAGTTCAGAAAGGCTTGGCGACGTTGTGCATTGGTGGCGGCATGGGCGTGTCCACCCTCGTGGAGCGGATATAAGGGAGGTCCTGACAATGAAAGTTGGAGTAATCGGAGCGGGAACGATGGGAAGCGGCATCGCTCAAGTCTTCGCGTCCAAAGAGGGTTATGAGGTGACCCTGTGCGATGTCAACATTGAGCTGGCCGAGAAGGGAAAGAAAAAGATCGCCGACGGCCTGGAAAAGCTGGCCATTAAGGGCAAGATGACCCAGGAGACCGTTGCGGCCATCGTGGGCAGAATCAAGACCGGAGTCGTCGAAAACGTCGCGGGCTACGATTTGGTGGTGGAGGCCGCGCTGGAGAACCTGACCGTGAAAAAGGAACTTTTTATCCAGCTTCAGAATATCTGCGGAAAGGACACCATTTTCGCCTCGAACACGTCTTCTCTGTCGTTAAGCGAGCTGTCGCGCGGTCTGGACCGGGAAGTGGTGGGGATGCATTTTTTCAACCCCGCACCGGTCATGAAGCTAGTAGAGGTGATCTCCGGCGTCAACACGCCTCAGGAGCTGGTGGACAAAGTTACGAAGATCGCCTCCGACGTGGGGAAAACACCGGTTCCAGTCAAGGAGGCGCCGGGGTTTGTGGTGAACCGCATGTTGATCCCTCTGATCAACGAGGGCGTTGCTCTCTACGCAGAGGGAGTAGCCTCCGCCGAGGGCATCGACACCGCCATGAAGCTGGGCGCCTCTCACCCTATGGGGCCGCTGGAGTTGGGCGACCTGATCGGGCTCGACGTTTGCCTCGCGATAATGGAAATTCTCTATGAGGAGTTTGGAGATACGAAATATCGTCCTCATCCTCTTTTGAGAAAAATGGTGCGCGGCGGTTTGTTCGGAAGAAAAACCGGAAAGGGCTTTTACGACTACGGACGCAAATAAGCACGAATACGTATTGAGGGTTATACATAGTATCTGAATAAGCCATAATACGCTAATATTTATATCTGATAAGATATTATAAAGTGTTACTATATGTTACAGTAAATTATATACGGTATATTAAGCGGCATAGTTAACAAGATTGTGCGTTTCGACAATAAGGAGGTGGGCCGATAAAGGCAGAATTTACGATAAAGCGATGAGAAAGCCGACGACTTCAGCCGTTGAGCCGTTAGATGAAAATCGCAACGCCGCCAACGAACCGCCAACGAGCGGTGTTCGTTTTTGTTTTTTGTTGTGTCTCTAAATTCATGTTAGACTTCTTTCATGATTGCGATATCAATGCGGCGCTGAAGATCCGCAGAGTCGGGGCATCGACTCTTAAGGGAGAAGACGTAAGACCCACTTCGGTTGGCTGTTTTTGTCGATCTTAGAATCACACGACTTTAGTCGTGGAAGTATGTCAAAATTGGTTCTGGAGTCTGTTGGTTTTGGAGTCTGTTGGTTCTGGAATCTGTTGGTTTTGGAGTCTGTTGGTTTTGAAGTCTAATAGATGGTACGTACGCGTTCCGATAGCCGCTGACGTTGTAGCCGAAAATTAAGGCCGCGCAGTGGCTATTGACTTAGGTGTCCGAACGGTTGTGACCTTCTACTTTCCAAAGTTCTACGGAATATTTCCACGAGCTTTGCGAGATTCAGCTTTTCCTTTGACTTCATAATCTGACTTCATAATCAAAGGAATATTATGCGAAATGTATCTGCTATTTATCAGTAGGTATTAGTACGCTGAAAGGATCGGATTAGCGAGGATGAATTTTGATCTGTCTAAAGAACAACAGATGGCCAGAGGGCTTTTCGAGGAGTTTGCCGAAAAGGAAGTTCGTCCTCTGGCTCAGGAGATCGACGAGGAAGAGCGTTTTCCGGCGGAGACTGTAGAGAAGTTGCAGCGTTATGGTTTTATGGGAATCCCTATCTCGAAGGAGTACGGTGGTCAGGGTTGTGACGTGTTGACCTATATCCTGTGCGTTGAGGAGCTTTCCAAAGTCTGCGGAACGACAGGAGTGATCGTGGCGGCCCATACTTCCCTGATCTGTGAACCTCTGGCAAAATACGGAACGGAAGAGCAAAAAAAGAAATATCTCGTGCCTCTGGCGTCCGGGAAGGCCATCGGAGCCTTTGGACTGACGGAACCCAACGCCGGCACCGACGCCTCCGGACAGCAAAGCAAGGCCGTTCGAGAAGGCGACCACTACGTGCTGAACGGCAGCAAGATTTTTATCACCAGCGGCGGCAAGGCCGATACTTACATTATTTTTGCCATGACCGACAAGTCCAAGGGCACCCGGGGAATCTCCGCGTTTATCGTGGAAAAAGGCTTCCCGGGCTTCAGCATCGGCAAGAGAGAGCTGAAAATGGGCATTCGTGGGTCCTCCACCACGGAACTGGTGTTCCAGAACTGCGTCATTCCGGCGGAAAATATGCTGGGCGCCGACGGGAAGGGATTCAATATCGCGATGGGCACCCTGGACGGCGGACGCATCAGCATTGCGGCTCAGGCCCTAGGTATAGCGGAGGGAGCTTATAACGAGACGGTGAAATACGTCAAGGAACGCAAACAGTTCGGATCCTCTTTGGCGAAATTTCAGAATACCCAGTTCAAGATCGCCGACATGTATGCCAGAATTGAGGCTACGCGTTATCTGGTTTACCGCGCAGCGGAGGCCAAGCAGGCTGGGAGCAATTTCTCGGTACACGCGGCCACGGCGAAACTTTTTGCCTCGGAGACGGCGATGGACGTCACGACCCAGTGCGTCCAGTTGCACGGCGGTTATGGATACACGCGGGATTATCCCGTGGAGCGCATGATGCGGGACGCGAAGATCACGGAGATCTACGAGGGCACCAGCGAGGTGCAGCGTATGGTTATTTCCGGCACCGCCCTGCGTTAGAGGAGGGCTCGTAATGGAGATCATCGTTTGCATCAAACAGGTTCCCAATACCAACGAAGTCAAGCTGAACCAGGAGACCGGGACGCTTATCCGCGAGGGTGTGCCGAGTATCATCAACCCTGATGACAAAGCGGGCATCGAGGCCGCCTTGAAGCTGAAGGATCAGATGGGGGCTCACGTGACGGTTTTGTCCATGGGGCCGCCACAAGCGGACGTGGCGCTTCGTGAGGCTCTCGCGATGGGCGTAGACGATGTGGTCTTAATATCGGACCGGGCCTTTGGAGGAGCGGACACCTGGGCGACTTCGTCCACTCTGGCTGCCGCCATCAAAAAGCTGGAGTTTGACCTGATTATTACGGGAAGACAGGCCATTGACGGGGATACGGCGCAAGTAGGGCCGCAGATCTCCGAACACTTGGGGATTCCCGTTATCAGTTACGCCGAGGAGATCAAGGTGGAGGGTGGAACCATCATCGTAAAGCGCCAGTACGAAGACCGCTATCACATGATCCGCGCGAAGCTGCCCTGCCTCGTCACCGCTTTGAGTGAGCTGGGGGAACCCCGATACATGACGCCCAGCGGCATTTTTGACGCGTGGAAAAGAGAGATTCCGGTGTGGACCCGCGGCGACCTAATGATCGACGACGAAAACATCGGTTTGAAGGGCTCCCCCACCAGGGTAAAAAAATCTTTCACCAAAACGGCGAAGGGCAAGGGCACCGTGGTGACGCTGGACACTGATGAATCGGCGCACTGGCTCATTGATCGATTGAGTGAAAAATTTATCATATAGCGCATAATTAAATATTAATTTCTATATATACTTATACTTAGCAAAGTATATATATGCCATAATATGGCCACTATAGCGAAATTATACACGGTGTATCAGGTAGCAAATGGGCAAAGCTAGCTGCAAGCAAAGGCACAAGATAAAGCAAGCGGATAAGCGTTTGCACTGGAAGATTAGATACCTAATTGACGAGCTTCATCACAAGATTGCCTTGTTTTTCGTTAAGAAATTTGATGTCGTTCTTATTTCAAAGTTCGAGACTAGCGATATGAGTAAAAAGTCAAAACGTAAAATCAGAACTACATCAGTAAGATCTATGCTCACCTTTGCTCATTTGTTGTAGATCGGGACTACAACGGCGCTCGTGGAATCTTTCTGCGAGCTTTGCGAGATTCAGCTTTTTCTTTGGCTTTATAGCTTTATAGTTGAAGAGATACTATGCGAAATATATCTATTCGTTATAAGTAGGTATTAGTACGCTTAAAGGATCGGTGGCATGCAGATGCAGATGCAGATTGAAGAATATAAGGGCGTATTCGTGTTTGCCCAGCAAGTGGATAACAAGTTGGCCGGGGTCTCCTACGAGCTTCTTGGTAAGGGCAAGGAGCTGGCAAAAGATTTGCGGTGTGAAGTGACGGCGGTTCTGCTCGGCAGCAAGGTGAAAGATTTGGCGGTAAAGTTGGCACAGTACGGAGCGGATCGGGTCATTTTGGCGGACGATCCAGCTTTGGAAGTCTATATGACTGAACCTTATGCTTACGTTCTATCCGAGGTGGCGCGGCGATACAAGCCGGAGGTTTTGCTGTACGGGGCCACGACCATCGGGCGAGATTTGGCGCCGCGGGTTTCCGCCCGGATTCACACGGGCCTCACGGCGGACTGCACGGGACTGGAGATTGAGCCGGAGACCCACCATATGCTGATGACGCGGCCCGCGTTCGGGGGTAATATCATGGCGACAATAGTCTGCGCGGAGTTTCGACCTCAGATGGCCACCGTGCGTCCAGGGGTTATGCAGCGCCTGGAACCCAACGATAGTGCTCGTTGCCCGGTGGAGCATGTGGAATTAAAAGACATCGCCAGCCACGTCAACGTGGAAATCTTGGATGTGGTAAAAAAGGTGAGTGGAAAAATGGACATTCAGGACGCGAAAGTGCTGGTATCGGGAGGGCGCGGCATGGGAAATCCAGAGAATTTCGCGATTCTGGAGGAGTTGGCGAACGTTTTGGGAGGAACCGTTTCCTCGTCTCGCGCCGCGGTGGACTCCGGCTGGATGGAGAAAGACCGCCAGGTCGGTCAGACGGGCAAGACGGTACGACCTAACCTGTACATCGCCTGCGGTATCTCCGGCGCGATCCAGCATTTGGCCGGAATGGAGGAGTCCGACATCATCGTGGCGATCAACAAAGACCCCACCGCTCCGATATTCGAGGTGGCGGATTACAGAGTTGTGGGTGACGCTCTGAAGATCGTACCTCTCTTTACGGAGGAAATCAAGCACGCCAAGGAAAAGAAAGCGTAACCGTTCGTTACATTGCGCGCCCGGCGTCAGACAGCCCGCTCACGAGCATCTAGCTGTTCGTGAGCGTTTTTTTGTCTTGATTTGCCTGACCAACGTTATTTTGTGAAGGTATTAGAATGGCGAGCCTGGTCTTGTCGATTGCGATCAGCGCGATTTTGAGAAAGCAACGCGAATATAACGCTTTTACGATAAAGCGATGAGAAAGCCAACGGCTTCAGCCGTCATTGGATGAGATTAGATAAGAATCGCAACGCCGTCAACGGTGGCGTTTGTTTTGTATTTGATTGCTTGCCATATGTCTACTTTTATGTTAAACTTCTTTCATGGCTTATCAACGCGAGATGCGGGGCGGAACACGATGGGGATATTAATGCAATCGTAAATATTCTCAGAGTGGGAGGCATTCGCTCTTAGGCATTCGCTCTTAAAGGAAAAGATGTATCTTAAAGGAGAAGACGTAAGACCGGTTTTAGTCGGCTGTCTTTGTCGATCTTAGAATCTTATACTTTAGTCGTGGGAGTATGTCAAGGTAGCATCCATGACGTTGGATGAATTGATATTGGATGAATTGATAAATGATTCTCAAAAGTGGATCGTGTCTGGGAAGTAATTTTGATTAAGGTAATTTTGATTAAGGAGGATGCGTAAATGTTCAAGTACACTATTTTCACGCAAGCTCAATTTGCGATGAGCATGATGATGTGCATGGACTACGGATCCTCGCCTGGAGCGATCGCCGTCTAGTCGATCATGTGCTCAAGCGACGGGGATCCCCAAAGTGGGGTCCTCGTTTTTTTTGTTCTAGTAACATATATCAAGTCAGGAGGAGTATCGTAATGAGCAAAAACTGGCACTTTGAAACACTGGCTATCCACGGAGGGCAGATTCCCGACCCGGCAACGTTGTCCCGGGGCGTGCCCATCACCCGGACGAGTTCCTTCGTCTTCAAAAGCGTGCAACACGGCGCAGACCTTTTTGCCCTGAGGGAGCTGGGAAACATCTATAGCCGGTTGACCAACCCCACGGTGGAGATTTTGGAGCAGCGGGTCACTCTTCTGGAAGGGGGAGCGGCCTCTGTGGCCACATCCTCCGGCACCAGCGCGATTCACTACGCCATCGCGACCCTGGCTCAAGTGGGCGACGAAATCGTATCGGGAACAAACCTCTACGGTGGAACCTACACCATGTTCGATTCCATATTCCCCCAGTTTGGCCTCAAGGTCAACTTCGTGGACGCCCGTGACCCGAAAAACTTCAAAAAAGCGATTACCGCTAAAACCAAAGCGCTTTATATCGAGACCATCGGTAACCCTGCCCTGGACGTGACGGATGTGGCCGAGGTCGCGCGCATCGCCCACGAAGCGGAGATCCCCCTGATCGTTGACGCGACCTTCACCACGCCCTACCTGTTGCGAAGCATCGAGTACGGCGCCGACATCGTGGTCAACTCCCTGACGAAGTGGATGGGCGGCCACGGAACCGCTATCGGCGGCATCGTCACCGATTCCGGTAAATTCGCCTGGAAAGGCAACAAAAAATTTCCCTTGCTCAACGAACCGGATTCCAATTACCACGGACTCCGCTGGGCTCATGACCTCCCAGAGGCTCTGGCCCCCATCGCTTACGCGCTGCGGGTACGCACCGTTCCTCTCCGCAACCTAGGCGCGTGTCTTTCGCCGGATAATGCGTGGATTTTCCTTCAGGGTTTGGAAACGCTGCCCTTCAGAATGGAGCGCCACGTGGAGAACGCGGCTAAAGTCGCCGAATACCTCGCTTCCCATCCCAAAGTAGAATGGGTCCGCTTCCCAGGGCTCAAGAAAGATCCCACCTACGACACGGCATCAAAGTACCTCAAGAAGGGCTTCGGGGGCATGGTGGTCTTCGGAGTCAAGGGAGGTGTCAAAGCGGGCGCGCGCTTCATCGAGGCACTGGAACTTTTCAGCCATCTGGCGAACGTGGGCGACGCGAAATCTCTAGCGCTCCACCCGGCGAGTACGTCCCATAGCCAATTGACGGAGGAGCAGCAGAGGGCTGGCGGCCTTCCTCCCGAGTTGGTCCGGCTTTCTATCGGTATCGAGCACATCGACGACATCTTGGCCGATATCGAAAACGCCCTGGCGAAAGCCTGAGTTCGCTTTTCGAGCGATTTCGAGAGAATACTGAATTATGTCCGAACGATTCGGCTCGGTCGTGCTTCCAGAACTGACGCTTCACTCCGGGAAAGTTCTGAAGCAGGCCCGGGTGGCCTATTCTGTCAACGGTACTCCGCGCCCCGACGGCTCCAACGTCGTGGTGGTCTGCCACGCGTTGACGGGCAGCCATCACATGGCGGGGGAATCCGTTTCCGATTTGCCCGACGCGTGGTGGGATCCGCTGGTGCGGCCGGGCGGAGTCCTGGACACGGGCAAGTTGTGTATCGTCTGTTGCAACAACTTGTGTAGTCCTTACGGAAGTTCCTCCCCCACCGACATTGAGCCCGGCACGCGACGCCCTTGGGGAATGCGTTTTCCCCTGATCGATCCCCACGACATCGCTCTCTCGCAGAAAATGACCCTGGAGGCCCTAGGTATCCCACGGGTAGCCGGGGTCATTGGCGGATCCCTGGGCGGCATGATCGCGCTGGAGTGGATGTCCCAATTTGCCGCTTCTATGCACTTCGGAATCTCCATCGCGGCGCCCTTACGTCTTTACCCCCAGGCCATCGCCTTCAACGGAGTCCAGCGTCACGCGATCACCTCGGACCCTGAATGGTTGGGAGGTGACTACTGTCCCGGCAAAGGACCCATCAACGGTCTCTTCAACGCGCGTATGCTGGCAATGATCACCTACCGCAGCGAGGAATCCTTTGTCCGGCGTCACATGAGATCATCCCGCAACATTGACAATTGGGCGGGGCACTTCGACGTCGAAAGCTATTTAATGCATCACGGAAAGCTCTTGACCAGGCGTTTCGACGCGAATTGTTATCTTTACCTCACGAAGATGATGGACCTGCACGACCTGGCCAGAGACCACGCCGATGCGGAGGCGGCTCTGGAACCTCTGCGCAAAAAACATTTCTTGGGAGTCGGAATCAACAGCGACATCCTCTTCCCCACCTGGCAAGTGCGGGAGGTAGTGGAAGCGGCCAAGGACGTGGGAGCAAACGCTGTCTATCGAGAGCTTCACAGCGACGTGGGACACGATGCCTTTCTAATAGAGACCGATCAAATGAGCGCGATTTTCGGGGAATTTTTCGACTCCATCGGCCTCTATTGATCGGGTAATTTGTGAATACCGTCAACGTTCAAGCTCCATCTTCCCTGAGCTTGAACGTTGATTTGAGCTGAACGTTGATTTTTACTTTTTTTCTCCTGTCTCCTCGGCGCTGGCGGTCTTTGCCTCGGGGGCGCGCTCGTAGGTTTGCATCACATCTCGAATGGCGTAGGGGTTAGGCATATCGGAAACGGAGATCTCCTCATTGTCCCCCGATGAGGTCACGATGATGCTGCCCGTCTTTAAAATACGTTGCATGACGCGCTGGCGCACCTGAATCGATCGAATGCTTTTCGTACTGATCTCAATAGAACGACGCCCGATAAGTCCCTCTTCCATCGCGATTTCATCGGGTTTTACGACCAATACCACGCGGAAACGGCGGCGCACCATATCCAAAGAAACATAAAGCACGAATACCAAGAAGAAGATCCACAGCCATTTTTGGTAAGTCCACGCTAAACTCAACTTCGAGGACAAAACCGTCACCACTACCAGGCAAGCAATCATTGCGGCCATGTGCTTATAAAAACTTCTCCATGCCGGTCTGTATTTTTGTTCGGTCAAGTTTTGTTCTTCCACGTTTTGCTCCTCCATATGCTCTGTCTCCCATCGCAATCGGCATTCGTCTCGGTTCATGCTTATTTATTATATAGTGAATTGGAGTAAAAAACCTAAAAATCTCGCGAAGATCGCGTTTTTGCCTTTCATATCATTATGGTAAACTTCACGTTCGGCATTTAAAAATTATGTACCGAGGTATAGAGAACATGCACAAACCCGAACGTATGGCGACCGAGCCTATCCCAAAGCTGATTCTCCTCTTCGCCCTGCCCTCCATCATCGGAATGCTAGCCAACGCCCTCTACAACATCGTGGACCGCATGTTCGTCGGATTGTACGTCGGTCCGGGCGGGCTGGCCGCCATCAGCCTCTGTTTTCCCTTCATGATTTTCAACATTGCCATCTGCCTGTTGCTGGGGGTCGGGGCCGGACCTCTGATGTCTATTGCCCTGGGGGAGAAGGACGAGAAGAGAGCCGAGCGCATCCTGGGCACCGCGGCGGCGGGGGCCTTTATCGGCGCCTGTGTCGTTTCGCTTCTGGGCTCCTGGAAAATCGACGCCATTCTAAAACTCGTCGGGACCAGCGAGACGCTGTTCTCCCAGGCGCGAGAGTATATGAAGATCATCCTGTGGGGGATTCCCTTCGCTAATGTAGCTTTCACCTTGAATTTCTGCATCCGCGCTGAAGGCCGGCCGACTTTCGCCATGGGAACACAAATGGTCGGGGCGTTTTCCAACATCGTCTTGGACGCCCTCCTCATCGTGGGTATGGATATGGGGGTGGCCGGCGCGGCCTGGGGGACGATCATCTCGCAAGGAATCTCCGCGGCCTGGGCCCTCTCCTTTTACCTGCGCCGCCTGGGCGTGCTGCGCTTAAACTGGAAGCACTTCTCCCCTTCCCTGCTGACGCAGATGTTGCCCTTGGGTTTTTCTTCCTTTTTAACGGAGGCCTCGTTTACCCTCTTCTCTCTTCTCTTCAACAGGGCGCTGGTCACCCATGGAGGCGACCTGGCGGTTTCGGCTATGGGGGCCTTTATGGGGTGGGACTCCCTTTTATTCTTGCCGGTCATAGGTATAGGAGAAGCGGCAGGGACGCTTCTCGCCTACAACTACGGCGCGCGTTTTATGGGGCGCATTTTGGAGATTTTAAAGTGGGCGCTGGGCCTGGGGTCGGCCTACTTCCTCTGTAGCGCGGGAAGTGTCTACCTATGGGCCGAGAAAATGCTGCGACTTTTCACCACCGACGCTGAACTTCTGGAGATGGCCTCCGAGGGCGCTCGAATATCCTACGCTGGGGTTCTTTTCGTGGGAATCACTCTGATCTCGCTCAGCTTCTTTCAAGGACTGGGGAAAGCCAAGATATGCCTTTTCCTGAACTTGACGCGCCAATTTATTTTTTTGATCCCGGCTATTTGGTTTCTACCCAAAATCTGGGGGCTGTCAGGAATCTGGTACTGCTTCCCCACCATGGACGTGGGGGGCGGCCTCGTGGCCCTCTGCTTTCTTTTGCGGGCTTACAGGCGCCTGGGCCTGAGTAGATTGGAACCCGGTCGAAAACAGAAAAACTCGCACGAATCGCCATAATGAGGAATCTCTCTGTATAATAGTGCCAACACGTCGAAACATTGTAATGAAATACCTAGAATGAAATCCCTAAATTATTTCGACTGTGCTTAGGAGGTGTCAGGTTTGAAGAACTTTACATGGTGGAACCCTACAATTGTGATTTTTGGTCGAGACACGATCCCTCAGATCGCCGATCAACTAGCTGCCATAGACGCAAAGAGTGCGCTTTTGGTTTACGGCGGTAAGGCGATTTTCAAAAATGGCGTCTATTCGCGGGTGACGGAAGCGTTGGCCCAAAAAAATATCGCCTTCCCAGAGCTTGGCGGAGTGAAGCCCAACCCTACCATCGACAAGGTCCGCGAGGGCGTGGCTCGGATCAAAGCGTCTGCAGTGGATGCCGTGGTGCCTGTGGGGGGAGGCAGCGTTTTTGACACGGCCAAGGCCATCGCGGCGGGGGTCCTGTACGATGAGGATCCTTGGGATTTTTTTGAGGGAAAGGCGGCGGAACCGCAAGGCGCATTGCCGATTTTCGGCGTTTTGACGGCCTCGGCCACGGCTAGCGAAGTTAACAACATCTCGGTGGTCTCTAACCCCGAAAAAGAGTCGAAAACCTCGTGCAGCAGCCCCTTTTTGTTTCCCCGCGTCTCTATCATCGACCCATCGGTACAGTGTTCTCTGCCGGAGTCCCAGACGGTCAACGGTGGCATCGATATCATCGCCCACACCCTGGAGCGCCTTTTCGACGGAGCGACCGGCGTCGACCTGATGGACGAACAGGGATACGCCATCATCAAGAGCATGATGAAGCTGATCCCTCAGTTACGCTCCGACCCCGATGACTACGAGGCTCGCGCGCAGTACGCCTGGGCGGCGTCTCTGGGTCACAATGGATCTCTTTCCTGCGGGCGCGGCGAGAGAGGGGACTTTTCCTCTCATAAACTTGGACATTCCCTCAGCCTCCTTTTCGGAGTAGCGCACGGGGCGTCTTTGGCGGTGATGATGCCCGCGTGGGCTCGCTATCTCTACAGGGACAACCCCGCGCCCTTCGCCCGCTTCGCGGAAGCGGTGTTCGGCATTGAGCAAGACGCAGGGCGAGATGAGGAAGAGACGGCTCTCGAAGGTATCGAGCGACTGGAGAGCTTTTATCGTTCAATAGGGGCGTCGACCACTTTGCGCGAGCTGAATATCGGCGAGGCGGATATTGAACGAGTCGCCCAGAACGCTGCCGCGTTCGCGCCCTTCGGTGTCTTGAAGTCCCTTTCCGCCGAGGATATTTTGGAAATTTACAAGTTGGCTTATTGATTTCAAATTTAGCTGCGTTTGGTCACATATTCGATCATTTGAATCGGGGGGTTTTGTATGGAGCTTTTCAATGGTATTTTTATGTTGACGTGGCAACAGGCGGTTATGCTCGTGGTCGGTTTAACGATGGTCTACTTGGCTATCGCCAAGGAGTACGAACCGACGCTGCTGCTTCCTATGGGCTTTGGCACAATATTGGTGAACATTCCTTTGTCCTCCGCCCTGACCCAAATCAGCGGCGGGCATATCGAAATCGGCGCAATCACCCGCCTTTTCGATATGGGAATCGCAACGGAGCTTTTTCCTCTTCTAATTTTCATCGCCATCGGGGCGATGATCGACTTCAAGCCCCTTTTCTTGACGCCCGTGGCGATGGTGTTTGGTCTGATGGCCCAAGGAGGTATCTTCCTCACAATGGGTATTGCCTGGTACTTCTTCGGTTTTTCCATCCGGGAAGCAGCCTCCATCGGCATCATCGGCGCGGCGGACGGGCCAACTTCTATTTACGTCGCTAACCGCTTCGCCCCCCACTTGCTGGGTTCCATATCGGTGGCCGCGTATTCCTACATGTCGCTGGTTCCTATTATTCAGCCGCCTGTGATTCGTTTACTGACGACAAAAGCGGAGCGCCGTATCCCCATGACGTTCCATGAAAGGGAAGTCTCGCAAAGGGCCAAGATCCTGTTTCCCATCGTGGTTACGTTGATATCGGGAATTCTAGTGCCGGCCTCGGCCTCCCTCATCGGTTTCCTGATGTTTGGCAACCTACTGCGGGAGTGCGGCGTCGTGAATCGCTTGGCCCAAGGCGCTCAGAATGAGCTGGCGAATATCGTGACGATCCTTCTGGGACTCGCGATCTCCAACAAGATGACTGGCGAGGAGTTTTTGCAGGCCAGAACGCTGGGTATTATGGCGCTAGGGTTGGTGGCTTTCATACTGGACACGGCTGTGGGAGTGGTCACGGCTAAGATCTTGAACCTCTTCTTGACTCACAAGATCAACCCCATGATCGGAGCGGCGGGAATCTCCGCTTTTCCCATGTCTTCCCGGGTGATCCAGAGAATGGCGGCGAAGGAGGACAAGCATAACTTCATCTTAATGCAGGCCGTGGGGGCCAATGTCTCTGGTCAAATTGGATCGGTTTTGGCGGGTGGCTTACTGCTGGCTTACCTGGCTGGTTTGTAAGAAGCACACCATCAGAAAATCACGACCAGAAAATCACGTTTATTGCTTGCTCTAATTCATTGCTTGCTCTAAAGTAGCGTAATAAAAATCCCCTCTCCGCAATCACGATGGAGAGGGGATTTTATATCTGTTCGGTGTTTTTGGTTATTCCGGTCTGACCTTCTTGAAGAACAGCGCTTTTTTCTGGGCGGTGTCACAAACCAGCATAACACCGTCCTTGTCCTTGGGGTTATGAAATTCGTCCATCGTCAAAACGGCGTGCAGTAGCTTCAGATCTTTCGTGGCCTCTAGGGCGTCTCTCACCTTTACGGGATCGTCCGTGCCCGCACGCTCAATGGCGTCCTTAAGCCAGTACATGCAATCATAAGCCATGACGGCATTCATGAACTCCTGACATTCGGTGCCCGTCTTTTCCTTATATTTGTCGAAGAACGGCTGTAAGGTGGGGTCGTAACGATCTACGTGGCTAACCCAATAGGTATTGCCCAAAGCATCCCCGGCCACCTCCCACATGAAGTCGCCGTAACCGTCGCCGCCGATAATCGTTTGTTGAATGCCCAATTCACGCGCCTGTTTTACGGCCAAGGGCAGAGATTTGCCCATAAAAGGGAAGATCAGAACGTCCACGTCGCTGTCTTTGATGTTGGTGAGCTGAGAGCGAAAGTCCACGTCATCGCCGCGGAACCCTTCGTCAACCAGGATCTTTCCTCCGTATTCCTGGAAACTGGAGACGAAGAACTCTCTTTGGCCCTGGGAGTAGTCGCTCGACACATCGTAGAGAATCGCCGCCTTACTGAGGTTCAAGTCCTTGGCCGCGAAATAGGCCATCATACGGCCCTGGTAGGGATCCAGGAAACAGATACGGAAGTTGTAGGGACGAACCTTTCCTTCCTCATCTATGGTGACCAGGGGATTCGTGGGCAGCGTGCCGAGGTGGGAAACTCGAGCCCTGTTGAAAATAGGCGCGGCAGAGATGCAGAGTCCGCTTCCGCTGGGTCCGAGAACCGCTATTACCTTGTCCGATTCGACCAAGCGTCGAGCCGCGTTGACCATGTCCTCCTGTCGCGTGCGGCAATCGTACATAATGAGTTCAATGGGTTTGCCGAGAATGCCGCCCGCCGCGTTGATTTCCTCGACCGCGATCTTAACCGACTCGACCTCCGCCACACCGTAGGCTGCAAAGTCACCTGTCACAGTGGCGATCTCGCCGATCTTGATCGTGTTCGCTCCCCACGCGGGAAAGCTCCACAGTAACGACAACATGATACTAAACATCATAACTCTTTTCATTCTAAAACCTCCTTCATCGAATTTTTGGCGCTATAAGAGCATAAGAGCATAAGAGCATAAGAGAGAGATTGCTTTGAACTTTCTATATTATTTTATTTTTTTGGAATCGTTTTGCGTATCCTTGACATACTTCCACGACTAAAGTCATGGTATTCTAAGATCGACAAAGACAGCCGACAAACCGGTCTTACGTCTTCTCTTTTAATTCTCTTTTAAGAGTGAATGCCCCCACTCTGAGAATATTTACGAGAATATTTACAGCCGCATTGCTATCCCGATTGATATCCTGATTAATATTCTGGTCGTGTTCCACCCCGCATCCGCATCTCACATTGATAAGCCATAAAAGGAGTTTAACATGAAAGTAGACATATGACAAGAAACCAAATACAGAATCAACACCGCCAACGGCGGTGTTGATTCTCATCCAATGGCTTCAGCCGTTGGATGAGAATCGCTTTATCGTAAGCTATGAAAAAATACTGTTTTAGGCTCTCTGTGTTATGATAAAAAAAATAGAAACAAGGATGGGACAAAAATGCGTCAATACAAACTGGCATACAAACTGGCGGCTTTCGACATGGATGAGACCCTTTTGGCTCCCGATGCCTCCCTTTCTGAATACGCGGTGGGTGTTCTTCGCGCAATCGAAAAAACGGGGGCAAAGATCGTTCCTTGCACGGGACGCCCTTATGGGGGAACTTTGCCCCACCTGCGGCGTATTGGCCTGGAGACCTGGGGGGTATTCTGCAACGGCGCTCAGATCCGCGGCGCTCTGAGCGGAGACATTCTGAGCGAGTATCCCATGCTCCTGGAAGATGCCCTGGCGGCGACGCGCATGGGTGAGGAGGCGGGAGGACACACGCGGTTATATATGGGAGACCGCGTTTATGTTGCCCATATTGTCGAGGACGACAGGCGCTACATCCAGCGGACGGGTTCCGCCGTGGAGGAAGTGGGAAACCTCTACGCCTTTCTAGAAAAAAATCTGGAAGCAAACTCGAACCACAGCCTTTTGAAATTAATGAATGTGATGCCTGACCCCGAATCCGTTCCAGCGCTTTTCGAGAAAAGCAGGCGTTTTTTCGAGGGACGGCTTTACGTCACCCAAAGTCTTTTGACTTTCGTCGAATACATGCGGGCCGACGCATCTAAGGGCATAGGGTTGAAAATTCTAGCCGACCGTTGGGGTATCGCTAAAGAAGACATTGTCGTCGCAGGAGATCACCTCAACGACTTAACTTTGTTCGCGGAGGCGGGGTTCTCCATCGCGCCTCAAAACGCCCGACCCGCCGTGCGCGAAGCCGCGTCCTGCGTCTGTCGGAGCAACGCCGAGGACGGCGTGGCCAGAAAACTCGCGGAGATCTTCGAGATCTCCCTATAAAGTCTGGAGTCGACTGGAGAACCTTAAATTCTTATACGGAAGGAGGTTTTTTTATGAAGTGGGAAATGGTCGATGGGGTGTTCAATCTTATTTTTGACCCACTTTTCACGACGGCGGTGGCGGCGATTTTCTTTATTGTTGGGGTGACGTTGCGGCGTCACATTGTGTTTTTGACGCGTTTTTGTATCCCCCCTGCGGTTATCGGTGGACTGATCATAGCCCTGATGGTGTTGGGGATACACCATCAGGGAGGAGCTTCGGTGTCCTTTAACACGGTAATGCAAACCCCAATGATGCTGGCCTTTTTCACAACCATAGGGATTGGAGGTAGCTTATCGCTTTTGAGCCGTGGAGGTAAGGCTTTGCTCGTTTACCTGGTTGTCTGTTGGGGACTGGCGGTTTTTCAAAACGCGTTCGGAGCTGGTTTAGCTACACTGTTCAATATACACGCGGTGCTTGGGATTATGGCTGGGGCCGTCTCTCTAGAGGGTGGTCATGGAGCCGCGGCAGCCTTCGGGCCAACGGCGGAGAGCCTGGGTGTTGTGGGAGCTCAAGCGGTAGCCATTGCCTCCGCGACCTACGGCCTCATTGCGGGTGGTCTTCTAGGCGGTCCTGTTGCTAGTTGGTTGATCAGTAAGAACAACTTGGAGTTGACCGCATCCCAGGAACGCATTTTTCAAGAACACCGAGACGCCGGCAAGAAGACAGAACTAAGCGACAGCTTCGATCTTTTCCGCATGTTGGCACTGGTTCTCGTCATCATGGCAATCGGCAGCATGGTTTCAAATTGGTTCAACAACCAAGCCAAAAATGTTTGGCAATGGGAAAACTTCTCCCTGCCTGACTACGTGGGCGCCATGTTTGTCGCGGTGGTTTTTCGCAACCTGAACGACGTGCTGAAAGTGATCAAGATTTATAACAAGGCTATAGACCTGATCGCGGAAACTTCGATCGGACTTTTCCTCACGATGGCGATGATGAGCCTCCGTATCTGGGACCTCTACGACCTGGCGATTCCGTTGATCGCGATTTTGCTCCTTCAGACGGCAGCAATCGCGGTTGTGGGCATATTTGTCCTTTTTCCGATTTTGGGCAAGGACTACGACGCGGCAGTCATGTGTTCGGGGTTCCTTGGACACGGATTGGGGGCCACGCCAAACGCCGTCTCAAACATGAATACAGTGTGCGAGCGTTATCGGGTGATGTCTTACAAGGCATTTCTGATCGTTCCCCTCTGCGGGGCGGTGCTAATTGATCTTGTTGGCATTCCCAATATCGTCTGGTTCATCAATTATTTCACACATTGAGAAGTAATTGAGAAGTAATTGAGAAGTAATTGCAAAGTAATTGAAAAATAATTGAAAAATAATTGAAAAGTCGTCAGGGAAAGGATGGAAAACCATGAGTCAATTGGTGGAATGCGTTCCGAATTTTAGCGAGGGGCGGCGGGCAGAGGTCATTGACGCCATCGTGGACGCGGCGCGTATCGTGCCGGGAGTGAAGGTACTGGATCACTCCTCCGACGTCGATCATAACCGGACGGTTTTGACGTTTGTTGGTGAACCTCAGGCGGCCAAAAAAGCGGCGTTTGCCTGTTGCGCCAAGGCCGCTGAGCTGATCGACATGGAAAAACACAAGGGCGGACATCCCCGCATCGGCGCCACGGACGTGATCCCCTTTGTTCCCATTTCCGGAGTCACGATGGAAGAGTGCGTCGCTTTGGCTCACGAGCTGGGCAAGGAAATTGCGGAAAAGCTCTTGATTCCTGTGTACTTCTACGAGGCCGCGGCCAAGCGGGCAAGCATGAAAGCCCTTCCCGACGTGCGCAAAGGGGAATACGAGGGACTGAAGATGGCCATCAAGACTCCTGAACGGGCGCCGGACGAAGGACCCCAGGCGACGCACCCGACGGCAGGCGCGACGGTGGTGGGGGCACGGCCGTTTTTGGTGGCCTTCAACATCAACCTGAACACCCCGGATATCGCGATCGCCAAGCGAATCGCCCAAACCATCCGCGCGGCCAAGGGCGGTTACGTGAACTGCCGCGCCATTGGCTTGCTTTTAGATGACCGAAAAATCGCGCAGGTCTCCATCAACATGACGGACTATACCTCCACACCTCTTCATCGCGTTTTCGAGACGGTAAAGTCTGAGGCCGCCCGTTACGGCGTCAACGTCGTGGGCAGCGAAGTCATTGGTCTAACCCCCATGCAGGCGCTGGTAGACGCTGCGGTTTTCTACCTCCGCGTAGAGGATTTCAAACGCGAACAGGTTTTGGAGGCTCGTCTTCTCGAAGAATAATAAGCTGAAGAATAATAAGCTAAAGAATAAGCTAGCGTCCTTCGAGGCGAGACACCGCGGCAACCACCGGCGGTATAGCGCATTCCAAAACACGGAACCGCGGGAGTTCTTTCGGTCCGGTCTCGACGACGAGCAAGTCACCACAGTCGAGTCTCACCTCGAAGGATTCTCCGGTTTCACTCTTCAGCTCGACTCTTGTGTTTTCATCTTGCGCGTAAACGCAAGTGAACCCATCAGCGGCACAGGAAAAGAGTAGAGGAGAATCCGCGAAAAATATCTCTCCCTTCCAATTCGGCCTGTGAATCAAATTGAAATCCACACACCTGCCATAGGACCGCGTTGTCCATTTCCCCTCGAAGGTATCAATCCGCGAAGGAGCCAGCAGAACCTCCCCATGCCCCTCGTGAATCAGGCGTATTTCTCCCGTCAGGGGTGTGATGTGCCTGATATATCCCGCGAAAGAAGAAAAAACGGACTCCTCAACCTCCACTGTCGCTGAAGATACCCGCAACTCGAAGTTTCTCTTTGCTAAATCAGTGTCGCCAGGAAATATGAACAACTCTACCGTGGAACCGCCTGACCAAGCGGCAATCCGCAAAGAGAGTCTCTTTTTGACGTCGTATCTCATGTTCGTATCGAATGTGGGCTTCTCGAATATGGGCTTCGTGGATTCCCACAGTCTCCGCGTCCAATACTGCTTTTTTTCATGTTTTTCATATTTTTTATATTTTTCATATAGTCTCTCTCTTTTCGCGGAGGATTTTTATGAAATTTTATCGTTATATTGTGCTATATGGCATAGAAAATCAAGTATAGAAAATCAAGTATCGAATCCATGGCGGATGTTCCTTATATCTCCGTCCTAATATCTTCACCCTAAAGGATGGGGTTTTACGAAACATGGGATAAGGATTGGGATTCGAGTTTTTTGACGGCTCGCATCTCATTGAAGATCAAAAGCACTGATACGACGATGGCAGCCAGGTCTGCTATGGGACCGGCATACATAACGCCGTCTATTCCCCATCGCATGGGGAATAGGATGATCATGGGCAGTAAAAACAGAATTTGTCTTGTCAGAGAAATGAAGAGCCCTTTTGTCGCCTTGCCGATTGATGTCAGGAAACTCGACGTGATCGGTTGTATTCCAATGGCGAACGTCATGAAAAGGTAGATTCTGAAGTACCGCTCGACAAAACGGTAATACTCCTCTGTTCCTTTGCCGAAGAGGCTGATGATTTCCCGCGGAAAAAACTGAAAAACGACGAAGGCGGTCAGAGATAAGAATAAAGCGAGGTTGGCGATGAGGCGAAACGTCTGCCGCACCCGAGCGAAGTTTCCGGCACCGTAGTTGAAGCCGATAATCGGCTGCCCTCCTTGAGCCAGTCCGACAAGCACCGAGATAAAGATCATGTTGACCTTCGTGATCACCCCGGCCGCGGCCAAGGGGGCGTTGCTACCGTAAACGGACAGGGCGCCGTAGTGGGTCAAGGTGTTGTTTAAGGCGATTTGCACGATCATCATCGACAACTGATTGAAGCTGATGGCGGCGCCCAGGGCGGCGATTGAGCGCAAAACAGACAGACGAGGACGAAAGTCGGCTCGCGTTAGGCACACGCTTTTGTAACGCAGAAAATACCGCGCCACTAAGAGCCAGCCCATGAATTGAGATATGGAGGTGGCCCACGCGGCTCCGGCGATGCCCATGTCGAAGGTAAAAATAAAGAGGGGATCGAGAATTGTGTTGAGCAGCGCCCCGGTCAAGTTGCAGACCATGGAATACCGGGGACTGCCGTCCGCCCGTATCAAATGACTCCCGCAGGTGGTCATCACCATAAACGGGATTCCCCACGATGTGATGCCCGTGTAGGATATGGCATAGGGCAAAACGTCTTTCGTTGCTCCGAGCTTGAGAAGCAAGGGGACGAGAGTCAGGCGTACCGCCAGACACAGCGCCGTCCCTGTGAGCACAGCGAAAACAGCTGCGTTTGCCGCGAAGCGTGCCGCCTTGTCTCGGTTGCCCCTGCCGAGTTCGAGGTTGAAGTTCGAGGCGCCGCCTATACCCAAAAGCGCGGATACGGAGATACAAATCGTGACGATGGGGAAGGCTACATTTGTGGCCGCGTTGCCAAGCATCCCCACCTTCCATCCGATAAAAATCTGATCGACGATGTTGTAAAGCGCCCCTACCAACATAGCGATGATGCTGGGGGTCGCGAACCTCAACAGCAGCTTTTTTATGTCTTCGGTTGCCAAAGGGTGCATGGTATTTGTCATCGCGTCAGTCCACTGTATTGGAAACCCCCACATCACGATTCCCCGTTCTCCGAGGAAACACCACAATCTTTGGAAGATCGTCGAGGAAGGACATATCCTTCGGTACATGAACGCGAAGCTCGCCAGTTTCGACCACATCGTAGTTTTCTGGCCCCTCTGGTATTCCGTTTCTCACCATTGCGAAGGCGTTGCCTTGTCCACACGAGTAAAAAACGTTGGCAATCCATACGTCTTTCGCTTCGTTACCCCTGTCTAGCAACATCTTCGTCGCCTCCGGCGATATGTCCACACTGACAATCGTGGCATAAACGGCAATGATCCCTAAAACGTTTTTCAAGAACCTGGCCGGCATGAAATGACCTCCCCTGTGTCTTCGATAATTCCAACGGTAATGACGCGTTTGAGATAATTTTTCACGAAGGTTTCCTGATCGAGTTGCCGTCCTCTTTGGTCAAAAAACTGGCAACGGGAATGCAATGGCCCCGCCGCGTCCTCTTCACCGATCCGTAAAGTGATCTCGTTGGGGGTGAGGGTTGTGTCGATTGACTCAAAGACGCCCGTCGCCTCCAAGATCACGATTTCCATTTTTGCCTGGGTCACTGAGGGAAAAAGAAGAAACGCGGCCAAGAGAAGGGCGTATATCATTACGGCGGCTAATTTTTTCATCAATACGTCTCCTTCCAATATTGAATATAGGGAATATCTGGAGAGACTGTCAGCGTGATAACATCCGGCTGATTGAGAGATGGCATCTGCATGAGGTTCGGCGCTAACTGTTTGCCTTTCAGTAGGGCAGGAAGGTTTTCGAGAGCCCCCGCTTTTAATGGCTTTACTCCAAGATAAAGTTTTCCATTATAAGATGACATGCCGGCAACTTTGATGTCTTTGAGTACCAACGCCTGAAGGTGCCCCGGCCACATCCCGCTTCCCGTAAAAGGTTCGAACGCGTACAGCTTCCCATCCCCAAGCTCAGGACATAGAGTCAGATCAGCCTGGTCCTTGGGAATAGGTTTGGGCACGAACGTGGACACATAAAGCACGCCGTAATAAAGATAAGGCGCGGTCGTGACGTATTCGGCCTTCGTTTCCAGCGTAGGAGGACGCAGTTTTAGCGCCCAGCCTTTATAGTCAGGATCCAGCGGGTTTGCTCCGACAAAAACATTCGGCTCGACCCCATAGTTCGTTCCTCCAATGGGAGGGTTGTCCTGCATATAAGGCAATGAATAAAAGTCGGCGGTCGTTACGTTGCCGGAAGCGCGTGTTAAATCATGACCCCAGATATATTGCTCCGGGTTTTCCAACTTTCTTGCTTCGCTGAAATCTGGCACCATCAGGTCGGATGTGCCGCCAAAAATCATCTCATCTTCGATCTCTCCCCTGCCCTTGGCGTACACGAGGGCTTTGGGGATGGCGATGGGTTTGTTTCCCGACGCTCCAGAACTGAGCAACTGAAAAATGCTTTCGAGCTTCCAATCCTGCACGGGGAGACTCGTATCGCAATAAAGCACATTGCCCTGACTATCCGCCGTGTAAAAACTTTTCGTCGTCTGATCGTCAGACACGACATAAATAATCGGTGAGATCATCATTCCCAAGTCGCGCTGACCGACGGTCGGATCCACAAAATCGCCGGTATACTCCCCTATAGGCTTGATGATCGTGCCCGAAAGGGGATCGAAAGCGTAAAGCACTTTTCCATGATCGTCCATCCCCAATCGATATCCCAATCCTCCAGGCAGTAGGCCCACGTCTCCTCGCCTACCCGCGTCTTTTTGGTCTACGGAGACGATGACGGGATTCACGATGGTAAGCCCCAAGTTGCTGTAATCCCATTTCACGTTGGGCAGCAACATTGTCGCCAGGTTTCCCCAACGCCTGACTCCGTTGATCAAGAGATCCGCCTCTTCCCCATCTCCGTAACGGGCGTTGTCTATGGCCCACAAAAACTTGGGGGAGTCTGAGGGTGTCGTGACGTCCATAGCGTAAAAGCCGTTGCCTCCCCATCCCATATTGCCGATGAGAACCGTTCTATAGCTCTCCGAATCGTCGCGCACGTCCCGCGCGCTCATCCCGCCGTCCAGCAAAACACCCGCTATGGAGTTATTGTGCGTTATCCCATCTCCCTCGATCCACTGCCCGGTAAGAGTCTCGAACTTGAGAGATTTCAAGCGACTCTGAAAAATGTTGGGAGGGATGAATGCCCATTCTTCTTTGCCGGTTTCGTCGTTGACCGAATGAAGGACTCCGCGGTTGGTCTGGAGGTAGACCCGGGATGGTCTGAAAGGAAGATTCGTATAGGGGGCGGTGTCGCCTACCATCATGAACCCCGAATGCTCCATATCCCCCAAAACGCTATTAGATGACATTTGATCCAATTTTTTGTAAGAATGGAGCCATTTTGTGAATCGAGAGACGTCGGACGCGGGAATGCCCGCTTTCGTGGCTACATCGATGTTTTCGATAAGATCCACAGCCGTTAGATTATCATTAGTTTCGTTGGTCGTAAAAACACGCCGGGCATCCGCTCCGGACAATAGCTTCTCGTTGAGTTCCCATACCTCCTCTAGGTGGTCGTCATCGACCAGTCTATACTTAGAGAACCAAGCGTCCCACTGATCGTAGGCATTGACCTTGTAAGACGGTGAGTAAACGGCGTTACCGGTCCCCTGGGGAAAGATCACCGGAGCGCTGGACGCAAATCTATCGGCATTGATACGCATCAACACCGATTTCAAATTTGAGATCAAGCTGGTGACGTCGTTGGCGAAATAAGGCGTGGAAGCGAGATTGGGGGATCCGTCGGGATAGGGGTTACCGTAGTTTGCCATCGATGTCAGGTCGGTCCGCAGGTTCACGGAAACTTCGTCATTAGCCTCTGGGTCCACAAAGCCTACCACCAGGGTGCGCACTCCGCTGTCCATGGTGAAATTCGCGGATTCCCATTTTCCCGTCGTTTTGTTCCACTTGCGGCCTCTCATAGTTTTCGTGTTGTCGTAAAGTTTTTTGACGGCTTCATGGGCCTTAAGAGTGTCGGGATCGCTGTCGTTACCTGCCGTGAAGACGACCAGCCAGTTGCTCTGGCACGAACCGATGACGGGAAAATAACCTCGGGTATCGCCGGTTCCTCCGTCCACAAACGGCAGGTTGTCCGCGCGCGGGGAAAAGAAATCGACCACGCTTCCGACTCCTAGCCCTGCCCGCAGGGTTTGCCCACTGGTTTTGTCGTCGATCCGATAATCCTGAAACTGGAGATAAGCCTGTGTGCCATTGTAATACTGTTTTTTCAATCCAGTTCCCTTTTCAAAATAAATGGCATCGTAACTATAGCCATTTGCGCCGGCGTGTTGTATGGTATTGCCGTTCAGATGATAGTCTCGCCCGTAGATGGAGGTGGAAAGAGGCGTTTTACCGTCGGCGATGAGCTCTGGCTCCAGAAAGTTCGTTTCATCCCCTCCATGTATACCGTTGATGTAGCGCCGGAACTCCGCCAAGTTGGGCGTCGAGTGAAAACCGCTCTCGTCGGACCTGTAGAGATAGTCGAAAGGCAGTCTCAAAACGGATCTGTTCGCCGCGATCCACTCATTGGACGTCTTGGACATGCCATAATATTCCCTGTCTACCCCGGCCATGGCACGAGAACTGTCTGTGTAACCAGTACTGCCTGAAAGCCCCGTTGACCAGTCTGGACCGGTTCCGTAGTCGAAGGAAATGTTATTCGCTCGTTTTACGGGATTTGCGTTGGGGTCTCCGCTCACCACGTTATCGTAAAGCCCAGCTCCAAAAGGAAAAGATTTGTAAAAATCAGCCAAATAACCTGTATAGGGATAATTAAATTCCTGATAGCTATTGGCCATGGCAAGTTTCATGCGGGATAGTAAAGCCCTGTTTTCATCGCTCAACAAACGCCACAACACCAGTTTCATTTGGTACATACGGCTATCGTTAGGCACCAGGTACTTATCCGCCAAGAGTTTCGGCACGGGCTCTCCCCCATACACTCTTCCCGGCAAATAGTTGGTCACGGCGGAGGTCGGCCCAGGAATGTTACCTATTCCGTTCCAGTTGGCAGCGTCTGGATCTTTAAAGGTCAAATAATAGGGTTTGTTGGGGTAAGGAGAGTAATAGCAAAAGGGATTTCCGATAATGTTATTGGTAATATCAAGATCCCTGCCGAAGACGTAATAATTCACACTTGTCATTTCTGATATAACATTCCCGTCGGTGTTTGTGATAACGAGAGGCCGCATTCCAGTGCCATAGGTGTTCTGCTCCAGAAGCTTGGCCCGTTCGTGAGGGTCCCAGATGACGTCGACCATGGGCAAACGTCCCTTGGGCGTCATGGTCATGGGAGAGCCCGTGTCCAGTAAGAACAGGACGTTGGGGTCGATACCCACCGCGTAACTGTCGTCCATGGGGTAGTCCGTGGTTTTCATAAAAAAGCGCGGCAAGGGGGGGGCCGCGGCTTCCACAGCCGCGTTCACCGCGCAAAAAGTCAATACGATAAACATAAAAATCACTATACGCTTGTTCATCCTTGGCCTCCAAATACGAATAAAAATTTAAAATCGTGCAAACAATTTATTATATCTAACTCCTGTTTTTTTATTTTTCAACTGTCGGGGCTGGAAATTTGAAAAAAAGCTTCCTCCACAAGATGTTTTCTCCTTCTTCCCCCTCCGTCCACGTCGAAGAGTTCTACCTTTACCAAATACGATCCCAATTGTTTCAAACTCAATCTTCGAGTGATCTCGCTATCTTGGCCCTCAAAAGTATTCCCCGATCCTCCAGCCCCGGCGAAAAAATAAGCGTCTCCGCTGACTTCTTTGGACCCGTCGTTGCCCTGATTAACCATCGGTATATCGGCATCTAGGCTGGATTTTCTGAAAACCAGCATGGGAGCCGGTATCTCAGCGAGTATCGCGGGTGGAATAGAGCTATCTAGTTTCTTCGCCGAGTAGGCCACGTCGTAGACACGCAAGGTCACAGCCTGGCGCTTTTCAGGAAGCGTCACGTCCAGACTCAGGCTTCCTGACGCGTCTCCGGGGATCCCGGTAATTTGCAGATCCTGGGGTGTATGAATTTTTATGGCGTCGTTATCGATATTTGGCACATGAAGCGCTTCGTTTGTGTGGGCATTGTAGTCCGAGATCTTTCCCTTCGCCTCTTCCACGTAGTCGGTCACCCTTGTGTGCTCCATGTAGACTTCTTGTTGCCGCTCGGTATTCCTGCGAAACTGGACCGTCGCGTGGAAGGCAAACGCGATCAGCGTGCTTCCCACCAGAACGATGACCAACGCCAGGGGAAGAGCCATTCCACGCCGTCTTTTTCCTTTTAAAAAAGGTAAATAGGGTAAATAAAGTAAATAAAAGATTCTCCTGTTCACGTTCACGTTCAATTTCGTATCCTCCATGTTATGCTTTGCGCCTCGACACGGCGCCTTGACGCTTCCGGCGGCAGCGGAGACGCGAAAGGCGGCCACGCCGCCGCGCCCCCTACATCCGCTGGGACGACTTCTTCCCCCATGATGGCCAAGTACATGGTCAAAAGCCGGTTTTCTTGGTCAAAGCGGAAAAACATCCCCGCCACGTTATGGGTCAAGATATTGACTGTATTGGCTGTCTCCGCGGAACTCATATAATTCGCGCCGAAAATCTCCTGCACCAGCTCGCGGCGTTCATTGACGTAAAGACGGCAAGCCTGCACCGTGTAGAGTTCTTCATACCCTCCTAAAATTCCCTGCAAGGAGCTCGTGCAGTAGGGCGCCAATTGTAGATCGATCGTGTTATCCACCACATTGATGTCCCTGACCAACATGGGAATCCGAAGTGTGGGAAATGTAACCCACGAACGCATGTCTTTTGTGCCTTCATCTGACATTGCCGCCACCAACCCCATGCTTCGCCCATCATTGAGCGTAAAATTCTGCGCCTTGGCGGCGCTGTTCGGGAAGGCGAATCGGAACCTCTTTACCTCGCCTTTTTCGAAATCGATGTTTCCGTCTTCAGGAGGCAGCACTTTCAGGGGAAAGCGAACACCTCCTTCCTGTCCGACAATGAGCTCCGCCCAAGCGTAATAGACTTGGGGACCCACGTAAATGAGTGAACCCGGGGACACGGGATCAGTGACCATCTTGCCGAAATTCCTCAATTCCGAGACGGGGTCGAAGGACGCCACGGTAACGGGTCCACCCCAAGACGCGCCCGACGTGCCCATATGCCCCATCACGGGATGATGTTGAGGCAACGAGCTCCTGAACGAGTCCGCGAAAGTCCCTATGCGGAGTCTGTTGTTCGGCATACCCAAGGAGACGTTGGTTATTTCCTTTCCAATTTTTTGGAAAACATATTCTATTTCTCCTCGGGCGGTGACGCGGTCTTGGTTTTGAAAATACCCCCCAAACAAAACCCATAAAGTGGTGAGTACCACCGCTCCTAAAATCCCCATAATGACCAACGATATCAATATTTCGACAAATGTAAAGGCCCGTGAACGTCGCAACTTTCTACCCTCCAAGCAACTTTCTATCCTTCAATAAGCAACAATAAGCAACTTTCTATCTTCCAACCCTATCGTCCGAAACCGTCTCGCTGGATTTTGCGTTAATTCTCCTTACGAGAACGAAGGGGGTTACTCTCTTTGATGCGGAGCTCCACCTCAGCGTCAGGCGAACGGTGCGCACTCCGCCAAGTTCGGTGACTTCTTCGGCCAGCACTCGGTAACCCTGAATCATAAACCCAGTGATGGGGTTTCCCGATATTTTGGAATCTAAAAAATGGGCAACGTAAGTGGCCGCCGTGTCCATGTTGAAAGCAAGAGGCGGCGTCGGTTCGGGGTTGACCGACTCGAACACTTCGAACCAACTGGAAGCCAAGATGCGCGCGTTGATCTCTTCTTTGGCGAAAACGCGCAGCTCCGTCACCCAGACGGCCGTCGCTAAAAGAGACCACAGCGTTATTCCCAGGACGATCATGAGAATCACACATTCCACTATGCTAATGCCCTTCCGTTGCCTAAATCTCATTCTTTTTGTACTCTTCGTGCTTTTTGTACTCTTCGTATGAAGCATAAAAAGAAAATCCCTCTCTTTCTTCTTCTCCCGCCACTTCTCCCGCCAGCTCAAAGGTTTTTCTCATTCAGCTCCGCGTCGAATCCAATACAATATTGAGCCTTGTGTATATTCTGTGATACTTTTGAAGCTATTGAAATTATGTAATATTGGATTAGGTTATGCATGACAAGTCATTCGGTCAATGGGTCTATAGGCACAGACTAGCTAAGTAATATGACGCTGAAAGGCGCGCGATAATTCTTTAAAATTTCTGTACTCATCCCCAACCCCGTCCACAGTAAAGCGCTTGATGGCATTTTAATCTGTTGACGCGCAATATCGAGATTCGCCTCGATCAAATATATTTGCATTGGTCACGAATGAGAGGATGGTGACTTTTGAGAATGATTTCTCTAAATATTGTTTGAGAAAAAAGAGTTATGCGGTTTCACGGCGGTTTCACGTGGGTCAGAAAGATCTCCCACATCTCATCTAGCAAAAAAGGAGGCTCGAAGCCTCCTTTTTTGCGTACAGGGTTAATAGGGTTAAACGGTTAGTCGCTCTCTTAGGATCTTTTGCGGATGAATAGCGGCGGTATCGCCAAAACCGCAACCCCCAACCCCAAGACGTCGCACGTCCCGCCGCCACCCGCGTCGTCGTCCGCGGTGACCGTGACGCTCACATGCGGCGTTTCAACCGAGATGCCATTCAAAGTGGCCCCGTTCCCCAGTTTCCCAGTAAACGTAAGTCGATAAACAAATTCCGTAAAGACAGGGTCATAATTACTGCTTTGGGTTCCGCCCGGATTTGAGGCTGAGACTTTGAGCATTGTGATAGTGCGCGGAGGTACTGTCATGGTAGGCACAGGGGTCAATCCCAACAAGTTAGGCAACGCGGAGGCCACCTCAATGCCACTTTTTTTCTCTATCACACGTTCCAGCTTGGACTCATTTACCGCGAATACACGATAGTCGTTGCTAGGGTCGTCATCGTTGCCGTAATCATCCACTTCCACATAAAGCTCTCTCGTTGAACCGGCCGTCATGCGGAGACTCGTCACCTCATTGCCATTACCGTCTCGCACATTCATGCCATGGGGAATGAAAAAGTAGTTCATATTCATAGTAGGAAGAACTCGAACACGAAGAGAGAAAACTTCGGTATTCCATTCACCTCTTGGTCCATCCGCATCTACTACTGTAGATTTGAGCTGAATCTTCAGAACTCCATCCACAACATTTTGAGTATTTATTTGAAGAGTCCTCGTTATTGTCCCATAATCAAGAGTGACAGTTCCGCCCCCTATAGTCTGGTTTCCTTCGATTACCCCTACAGTAACGGAGACATATGAGTAGGTGTGATCACCCGAAGTCGCCACTTGTATTGGACGAAGGTACCCAGGAATTACGTCTAAACTAACCGGTACATTGGGTTGAAGGTCAATGATCCCTCCATTAGGTATCTTCTCCCCATTCCGTTCCAGGCTAAACGTCCCCAAGACAGAAACTGTCCCATCGCGAGGCAACGCCACGGCTTCTTTCGCGCCTGTCAACAACATCGCCGTTACCATTAACAACACCAGAATGCCCATTGCCTTTTTCACACCAATTTTCTTCACTTCCATTGTCCCCTCCACAAAAAAATTCTAGTCTTTTCCAGCTCACTTATGCGGAAAATTATACTCTACTTTTGCATGGGAAACACGTCAGTACTTCTACAGGGCAAACGCGTCAGTATGTAAGTAATTGACATAAGCAATTTTATATTTTACGTATAAATATCTAAGCAAAAAACGCAAATCTAGAATTTACGATAAAGCGATGAGAAAACCAATGACTTCAGCCGTTGGATGAGAATCGCAACGCCGCCGTTGGCGGCGTTTGTTTGGTATTTGGTTTTTTGCCATATGTCTACTTTCATGTTAAACTCCTTTTATGGCTTATCAACGCGAGATGCGGGGCGGAACACGACCGGGATATCAATCGGGATATCAAGGCGGCTGTAAATATTCTCAGAGTGGGGGCATCCACTCTTGCGGGGGCATTCACTCTTATTAAAGGAAAAGACGTAAGACCGGTTTAAGTCGGCTGTCTTTGTCGATCTTAGAATCCTACAACTTTAGTCGTGGGAGTATGTCAAAAGTGTCTTAGCGATCCTGATGCGTTTGCCCTGTCTACTTCTGGCGCTTCGCTTTAACCTAAGGCAGGTTCTTCCTCAAAATTCACCCCACGCGCCGCGGCATGTAGTCGCCCCGGAGCAAGTCGTCGTGGGTTTGGCGCTCGATGATCACCTCCGCGTCGCCGTCCTTCACCAGAACCACCGCCGGGCGCGGAAGACGATTATAGTTGCTCGCCATCGAAAAATTATAAGCCCCCGTGTTGAAAACCGCTAGAACATCGCCGCGTTCCACGGAGGGCAAAGCGATGGACTCGATCAAAACGTCCCCCGTCTCGCAACATTTGCCGACGACCGCCACTTCCCCAACCGCGGGGTCCCCGAACTTGTTCGCCAGGGCGCCTCGATACTTCGCCTGGTAGAGCGATGGTCGTGGATTGTCGGCCATGCCTCCGTCTACGGCAACGTAAATGACACTTGGTAGACGTTTGACCGTCTCCACGGAGTAAAGAGTGATGCCGGATTCTCCTACTACCCATCGGCCGGGTTCGATGGTGATAAAAGGGCGCTTCAGGCAACGCACCTGGCACTCCCGGACCAGAGTCTCCATCATGGCGTCCGTGAAGAGGCGTAGGGGAACATGGGAGGTACCGCCAAGCCCGGATCCGCCGTCTCCCAAATCGGGTAAAGTTCCGATCCCGAAACCTCCGCCGAAATTCAGTTCCTCCACCTCGATCCCCTTGTCGATCTTCAACTTTTCGGCCAGGGTTACGACACGCTCCACCGCCTCCAGGTGAGAGGTATTTTCAAAGATCTGAGATCCCACATGAAAGTGAAAACCCTTAAAGCTCAAGCTCGGTGAGGCCACAGCGAAACAGAGGGCGTCACGGAGAAGTTCGCCGTCGATGGGAAAGCCGAATTTGCTTCCCTCTTGGCCCGTGACGATGTGGGAGTGAGTGTGGGGGGTCACTCCTGGCGCGACACGGAGAAGAATACCGGGGCATTGCCCAGTTTCAGCCGCTAGCTCGGATAAAAGCTCCAGCTCCATAATTCCGTCCACGACAATGCGCCCCACCCCGGCGATTAGTGCCCCCCGAAGCTCTTTTTCCGACTTGGCGTTGCCGTGCATCTCCACCCGAGATGAAGGAAAATTCGCCGCCAACGCCACCCGCAGCTCTCCCTCGGAAACAACATCGAGCCCCAGGCCCTCCTGCTCCACGATACGAGCCATGGCTTTCGTCAAAAAGGCCTTGCTGGCGTAACAGGCCGCCGTGTTGGGCCATTTGTTCAAAAAAGTCTCCCGAATCTCCACGCAACGGGTCCGAATGAGGGACTCGTCCATTACATAAAGGGGTGTTCCGAACTCGCGCGCCAACTCCACACAGTCCGCTCCACCCCACAAAAGACGCGACAAAATACAGGCCTCCTTGTGTTTTACTTTTGTTTTATTATGAAACTTCCCAAAGCTGTCGGACACGTTCACCCACATGGCCAAAAGCGCCTGTCCGAGTTCGCAAAACCTCCCGGACAGGATATCGGACCACAACGTTTCTTACGCGCTTTCAATTCGCGCTTGCGGTGTTCCCTCCATAAAGCAGCCGATAGATCTCCAAGTTGCCCAGAACCTTCTGAACATAATCGCAGGTCTCATCGAAACGGATCTGCTCGATCCAATAATCGGCGGCCAGGTTCTCCCCTCCGTTCGCTAGCCATTTTCGCGCGTTTCCAGATCCAGCGTTGTAAGCGGCCATGATCAATTCCGGACGGCCGAAAGATTTGCGTAAACGCGCCAAATGGGCCGTTCCCATAGTGACATTGTCCGTGACGTCGTAAATGTCGTATTTTTGAAGCCCGATCTGCTTCGCCTCATCCTTGGCCGTCCCAGGCATCAACTGCATCAAACCCGACGCTCCGGCCCAACTGGTCGCCTTGGGCTTGAAGGCACTCTCCTGTCTCATCACGGCCCACACGAAACTCGACTCCACGCCATACTTCGTGCAGGCCACCTCTACCTGCTTCCTGAAAGGCCGCGGATAAAGACGCTCCAGTCCATTACGGTAAACCTCTCCCGAAGAGAAAAAATAACGAGACAAAAGCCGGGCCTGGGCATAGGCTCCTTCCTCTTCCCCTAGCCACTCGGAAAGGGCGATGGAGCGATACAGTTCTTTGGAAGACGTTTTGAGACGCTGCATCTTGAGCCTGGCATAATAGACGAAGCCCCATTCCTCCAGTAGCGTCGGTTTGGAGGCCAAAGCGGGGGGATCTCCCTCTCTCAGTTTTATGGATCCAGGCTTAGCCAAAAACGCGTAACAGGATAGGGGATAGTTGCGGAGCAGGTCCGAATAGGTTTTTTCGGATTCTTTCGTCTGCCCCAAAGACACCTGAGCCGCCCCGATCCAGTAAAGAACTCGGGGTCGCCAAGAAGCGTCCAGTCCGGGTGCATAAAGGCGCTTCCAATAACTCAGGGCGTCCGCCGTCTTATTGGCGTTCCAGGATTCCCAGCCCCTCCGCCAAAGGAGCTTGACGGTATTGACGGAATCGGGATAGGCTCGTATCAAGTCGTCTTCGAGTTTTTTCACCTCGGCGGCGTTCAGTAGACCGCCGTTGCTCGTTATCAGGGAGTACATGGCCCGTGCTTGGACTTTCCCCTTGCGTTCCTTGACCACCCGGCGCAATATCTCTACGGCTTTCGTCGCGACGGAGTTCGCCTTCCCCTTCCCCACCATAGAGGAGACGCGCCGAACGGAACTCTCGGCGTAGCCGTTTCCCGAAAGCGCTAGAGTCCCCCACAAATTCAAAGCGTCGGCGCGACGTTTTAACTTATCCAGGGAATAAGCGCGATAATAGGTTGCCTTCCTCCAGCCCTGCGACTTTTGCGGGACCGTCGCGAGAAGATCAATGGCGGTCTTGTAATCGTTTTTCAGGTAGGCGTATTCCCCCATCGCCAAGACGGCGGCCGTAGGCCAGGGCTTCGGACGCGCGGCCAGAACCTCGTAGGCGTTTTTGTTAGTGGGTTGCTGTTCCAGGAGCTTCAGGGCGTTAGTGCTCTGGTCCCCCGGCAGTTTTACCAGACGGGTGAGAGCCAAAATTTTTTGGTCTTTGGTCTCGGCTGTTTCCAACATTTTGCTCAACGCCTGTTTTGTTGCTTCGGGATTTACGTCGCCCAAAAGGCGAAACTGCGCGTAAGCGATGTAATAGCGAAGCTCTTCCGGGGCATTCTTCTCCATTTCGCCGGTCAGCTTCCACGCCTTCTGTTTTTTCCCCTGCTTTTCGTACCCCAACAGCAAGGTCATGTTGGCGTAAGGCCGGACCTCCGCGGGAAAGGAACTCGCGTGTTTTTCCAGAATAGTCACCACCTCGTCCCACTTGTTGCGGATCCGCAGAGAATTGGCCATGAGAGCGTGCTCCACCGGTGTGGGGGGTTTCCTGGAGGAGTAAAACTCGTCCAGCGCCTCCCAGGCCTGCTTCTGGAAAAGCGAATACGACGAGATATCCGCGCCTTCAGCAGCGGAGAAGGCGAAAAATGTCACTAATACACACCACAAGCCCCATCGATATTTGTACTGACGCAACCTTAAAACCTCTTTTCTGTAGTTTTTTAGCAGAGTCAGGGGACGAGTCCCCTGTGGGATGCGGGGCGGACCCCGCATCTTAAACGTCTAAAGACAACACCTGTTTTGTCCCCAAGGGCCACTCCACAGCGAAAACAGAAGGCGATTCACGCAAGATCGCAAAGGCCGCCCCTCCGCTGCCGGTGATGCCCCAAGCGTAAGCGCCGATTTTCTCGAGTACTCCGAAAAGAGTACCATAATCGGGAAATTTATCCATTAGCTCCGCCGCGAAGTCGTTGGGCAAAAGTCCCACACGTTCCCCATTCCGCAGCTTTGCGCAAAGCTCCTCCGCTTCGGATCGGGCCGCGGTCTCGCTCAAAGGATAATCTCCCCTGTACCAGTGGTCCAATCGTTCATAGGCGCTCCCCGTCTTCACGCTCCAAGCGGGAAAAACGACCACAGCGTGTAGTCTCATCGGGTCCAAGGGCTCCAGGATCTCTCCCACCCCCGAAACTAATGCCAAGGGTAAACCGGAAAACAAAAACGGAACGTCGGCCCCCGTCTTCAGCGCCACGTTTCGCCAGAGATGGGTCGCCTCTTTTTCAGGGACTTTTTCGACTTCTCCAGCCAGCCAGCGCAAGATGGCTGCCCCGTTGC
The DNA here is from genome assembly GCA_031267575.1 of Synergistaceae bacterium. Taxonomy (NCBI): domain Bacteria; kingdom Thermotogati; phylum Synergistota; class Synergistia; order Synergistales; family Synergistaceae; species Synergistaceae bacterium. The sequence goes on from JAIRYN010000052.1 coordinate 58,697, forward strand.
CGCTACCAGCGCCCAAGCCCGACCCTGGGTAAAGGTTTTTTACGATCTCCACATCAAGAAACGGAACCCGGCATCCCGCGTCCCTGGCGTAACGCAAAGCCCTGGAGACAATGTTTTCCCCCTCTACCTCCGCGCCCTGGACACGCACCGAATCCCCTTCCTCATTCCCTTTCTCGGCCTTGGAGATCGACAGCGTCTCCACACCAGGGAGGCGCAAGAACAGCGACACGATATGATGATAACCATCTTCTCGCCTCCTCGTCACCCGGAAAGACAAATTCAATTTTGCCGCGCTATACTGCACGAAACGCACCTGAAAACCCCTTTCATAGAAAACGATAAAAAGAAAACAACAAAAAGAAAACGACAAAAACGCCCCCGACTTTTGCCGGGGGCGTATTAGTTAAACCGAAGGAACAATTTCAAGCTCTACTTCCTTGGTCAATATCTCAGCGTAACTGAAAGAAACCGTACTCGCCTTGGACTCCACATACATGGTAAACAACTTCGGATACACATTCAACAAAATCCCCTGCGTCACCTCTATTTTGTTACGCCCCTTCGACGTGCGGCACTTGACCAACTGACCTTTATAAGAGACAATTTCGTCTTTTATCGAGGTGAGCGTTCTTTGCATAAACCATCACTCCCTCATTCATGCTACATTTATAATAGCATAAATGTAGCAAAAATACAAATTCAAAAAACAACAAATTACTATTCCTAGTCTTTCTTTTGTCCATTCCATTTATTCCATTTTTTAAAATGTCATTTATCCCATTTCGAATAGCTATAGCTGAGGTGAATGGGATAGTCTCCAGGAGATTCGCCGGGAAAACGGTTAGCAATTTCAGGATTGAAGGAAAGGGCGATGAGGGTGTCTTTATCAGGTCTCCAAGCGCTGTTCAACATAATGCGCCCCTTGACGCGGGGATTGGGGACGACTCGTTCCTTTGTCACACCAAAACGAATACCGTAGGCTTGGCGAATGCCGTCATACAGGGCGCGGTCCGATTGGGTATCTCCCGAACTCGCAATGTAAGCCGTCTTATGTTTCAATCCCTTCTTGGCGTGGAAGCTGAAAATGAATATAGCTGAACGGTATTCAAAGGTTCCTTTCATCGTAAGCTGTCCGTTGCGGACAAAATCGGCCGCCACGGCGCCACTCTGTTCCATGCGCTTTTGGGTGCGCGTAGAGGAAAGACCAAAGGTTACTGACATGAAAGGCTCCGCGCTGTCGTTGGCCCATGCGGGACCTACGAAAAATGCGGGACCTACGAAAAAAGCGAACAATAGCGCCGCAGTGATGACGACCCAAAGCCATCGTTTTTCGGCGAAAACGCTCCTGCCGGAATCGGACAAGTCGAACAAAGATCTCATGTCATTCATGCATGGTTACGACCATTTCTCCGGCTCGTTAGCGAGGCCCGAACTCCCACAAAATCCGCGAAGCTCGGCGTGCCGTCTCTCCCGTGCCCTCCACGAAATACCCTCTGTAGCGCTCCACGCTGTCATGAATGATCTTCTTGGGTAACAGGCGAGCGCTGGCCACGGGCCTACCCCGGCGGTCAAAAAACGTCAAAGTTCCGCCAAACATCATGTTTTGGTTCGTCATGTTCACCACGTCAATGGCAAGACTGTCCCAGGCATAAAGCATATTCTCGAACCGGACACCAGGAACGTCTTCGACTCTGCCGTCCATGACGACGCCGGCCACAGCGAAAGAAACCCCGGACGGCACCAACGACAGAGCCAAGGCCAAGATCAGGAGAACGGTCCACCTCATCCGCCTTCGCGCGAAAATCGAACCTTTACGAGAATCTTTTTCTCCGCTTTGTTTCATGTCAATTAAGCCCCCTTTTTCGCTTTTACCTTGTATCGTATATAATATTTTATCATCGGCGTCTCGCGCGTACAAAGGTAATCTAGGAGGTAATCTGAATGAATGACAGGACTCAGACGGAGCCCGTGGCGCGCGCGAAGCGCGTGAATGATCTGTGGCTGACGGAGGAGCAAACCGGAGACACGCGCCTTTCTCTCCGTGTGGAACGAACGGTTTACCAGGAAAAGACCCCCTATCAGGACCTCTTGATTGTGGATACCCGCGAATACGGGCGCGCGTTGATCCTGGATGGAGCCATTCAATTGACGGAACGGGACGAGTTTTGTTACTCAGAGATGATGGCCCACGTGCCCCTCTGCGCTCACCCCAACCCCCGGCGCGTGTTGATTGTGGGCGGCGGAGACGGAGCGATCCTGCGGGAGGTTCTCCGGCACGCGGAAGTGGAAACGTGCGTTTTAATCGACATTGATCAAGGGGTGATCGACGCCTCGAAGCAATACCTTCCCATGATGAGTTACGCTCTGGAAGATCCCCGGGCAGATGTGCGTTGCATGGACGCGCTTCAGTATATCAACACCACTGACGACCGCTTCGACGTGGCCATCGTGGACAGCACCGACCCCGTGGAGTTTGCGGCGAATCTTTTTCAGGCTCCATTCTACATGAACATCGAAAAAATATTGACTCCTCAAGGCATCCTGACGGAGTTGACGGAGTCCCCCTTTGCTGATACGGCACTGATGCGTCAGTCTATCAAGGAAATGCGGAAGGTTTTTCCTATCGTGCGGATGTATTGGGGAGCTGTGCCCACTTACCCCACAGGAATGTGGACTTACGGCGCGGCTTCCAAGGCTCCGGACCCCACCATACCCCTGCGAGGGATGGCGGGGACCCGGTATTACACCTCTGAAATCCACAAGGCTGCCTTCGTCTTGCCTCCGTTTTTACAAGAACTGATTGCTCTGGAGACCGCCTAAACTAAACTTCTTCAAGTTTTCAAGTTCCGGCCATCCTAAACGTGACCGGAACCTTTTGCCTTTTGCGAAATGCGCTGAATCTCCTGGATCAGGGGAAGAATGCGTTTGTCCGTCGCGGGCGTTTTCAAGGCGTCGGCAGCGGCCATGTCCTTCTTCCAATATTCTTTATTCCTTTTGACGCTGATGCTCAAGGCGGCGCCGTCTAAAGAAACTCCTGCAAACAACCCCTTCGTCATAGAGTAGCTATAAATAGAGGCTTCCAATCGCCCATCCGTGGCGGCGTCCCCGCGCCTCCCGACAGGCCCGGCGGCCACGGCCACGTCCGCTCCCAGTTTCGCCCTGCTACGCAGAAACGCCTCCACGCCTTTTTCGTTGTTCACGATCAGCACAAAGGCCGTCTTCTGCACTCCGATCTGAAGTCCCAACGACCCGCCTCCCATGTTGTAAAAGCTGGGTCCGAACCATTTATTGCCCTCTTTGCGGAGGATAAACCCCTCTCCATACTCGCCACCGATGATCAAGCCCGCCTTCACCATAGCCGGAATGAAGGCCACCGCGTGGGCGTCTTTGATGACGTCTGCCATGCTCTCCACGTCGGACTGTTCCCCCATAGCCTTGATCACGTTGATGGAGTCCTGGATCAGACTATTTGCGTCTGCGGCCCAGACCGGCTCAGCCGCAAGCGTCACTCCCCATAACATCAATATCAACACCGACACCACGATGCGCCATTTTCCGCCCAACTCTTTCGTCCATAAATTCCGCATTCTTAATTTCCTCCTCATTAATTTCCACATTATCACAGCACCTCCATTTCCAGGACAGAAAAATTTCCCTTGCGGTCTCTGGCTTCAAACAGAGACGCTCAGTCCAACACATGCTCTTCTCTGCTTTAACGCCCGCCTTTTCGGCCTCCGAACATTTCAATCAGCAGTCCGTGACGGAGGCCGTTGATGCTGACTCGAAAAGACTCCGCTTTCAAAACTTCTAGCGCGCATTGCACAATGCACGCGCTGGCGAGAATAATATCCGCCCGCTTGGGAGGCAAGCCCACGATTTTCATACGCTCCTCTAGGCTGGAACGCGCGTAAAGTTCCAGCTGACCGTCAATATCCTTCCGCGTTAAAAAGGTTCCGTTAATCTGGTCGGGGACGAGAGACGTCAGTCCCAGTTTGACGGACGCCATAGACACCACTCCTCCGCCCAAACCAATGACGAAGGGCGCGGAATCGCAAGGAAACGAAAACTCCTCGGCGAAGCGTTCCCGAACAAGACATTCCTGAATGTATTGCCGCGCCGAGTCCACGGCCTCCGGCTTTATAGGAGTCTCTGACCCCACGGGTCCAATAGACCCCGCGCTAAAAAACTTTTCGGTCAGAAACACCGCTCCCACGGCAATGCTTTTGGATTTCTTTATTTTGTTTCCCGTGCCAAGAATGAACTCTGTGCTACCCCCCCCGGTGTCGAAAACCACCGTGGATCTTTCTGTAGAGCCCTCTTTGGATCCTTCTTTAGATCTTTCTTTGGGTCCCTCTTTGGATCCTTCTTTAGATCCCTCTTTGGGTCCCTCTTTGGATCCTTCTTTGACGTCCAAGGTGTGGATGGCCCCCAGCCAAGCCAGCCGGGCCTCCTCTTCCCCTGAAAGGACCTCCACCGAAATGCCCGCGCGATCCCGTACCTGGCGGACAAAATCCCCCGCGTTCCGAGCTGCGCGCAGCGCCATTGTCCCCACCAGACGGGGCCTGGCCCCCAATGCGCCGGCCAACCGGACCAATCTGCGTACCACGTCGACCCCGTGTCGTATGGTTTCTTCGTCGAGAACACCCTTCTCCAGACCCGCGCCCAATCGCACGACCTCGGTGGTGTCCAGCAAGGTGCGCAGCAAAAGACCCTGTTTGCGCACAACGCGCATCTTGATGGAATTACTGCCGATATCAATGACGGCTTTGGTCTCTTGAAAACGGCCCGCCCGCCAGTTTTTTTGGGGGTGCCGCCTCATGGAATTTTCTCCTCTTCCGCGTCCGAATGGGTTTCGAGTGAGAGTTCGAGTGAGAGTTCAGGTGAGAGTTCAGGTGAGAGTTCAGATGAGAGTTCAGATGAGAGTTCAGATGAAGATTTTTCCTCCGACACATTTCTTCCCAGGATTGTCTCCCGCAAAACGAAGAACGTGGCCGTGATGGGAATGGTCAACAACAGCCCTGAGGTACCGGCAAGGCTCTGGACGATCTCCTGCCCCACATAGGGGTCGTTCATTAAGCCCCAGAAATCAGCTCCCGCGTTGCTGATCAAGATAGCCAGAGGTAAAGATGTCCCCAAGTAGGCCAAAATCAGCGTGTTGATCATGCTACCTAGAACCTCCGACCCCACGCGGATCCCGGCGGTCCAGAGGCGAAGCGGGGGGATCTGAGGGTCGTACTCCACGAGTTCCGACATGGCGGCCGTTATGGAAATACCCACATCCAACACCGCGCCGATGGCGCTGATGATAATGGAGGCCAACAACACGCCCCTGATGTCGATCCCTGCGATGGTGGTAACCAGAAGAGACGTACTCTCCTCTCCCGCCAGCCCGGAGAGCTGCCAGAATTCCACCATACAATACCCTAGAAAAAACGCGCCCGCGGCTCCGCCCAGGGTTCCCAGCAAGGCCACGATCCGGGCTTGCTTGCGGCGGACGACGCAAAAGACAGTGACGGTGGAAATGAAAAACACCGCCACGAAAGCCAAAGGTATGGGAGAAACGCCCCTGGCCACCAAAGGGATATAGACCCACAAAAGGCAGGCCACGGATAGCCCCAGTCCCAACAAGGCCATCGTTCCGGCCCGCCCGGCGAAAGCGATCAGGCAGGCGCAGGCGAAAACTACCACCCCCACCACCGAGGGGATGCGAAAAGTGTCCGCTATGGAGTATTGCACGGCCCCATCGTCGAAAACGTCGACCAGGAGAATGTATCGTCCTCCCTTTTTCACGTCGATGCCTCCGCCCTCCATCTGGGTAATGGTTATCGGAAAGAAATGCCCTTTTTGGGCCCCGGTCAGAATCTGTATCGTTAAATCCGACTCCACGATCCTAAAAGGATCCTCGTCTTCCTGGGGCAGAATTCTCTCCTCGCCAACTCGCTCGGCCTTCACCACCAGGGACTCGTCCGTTTTCCAGTTCCGCAGCGTCCAAAAATCCACCACGGCGTAGACGCCCACCGTCAAAAGCGCCGCCAGGGCGAAACGGAACAGATACGCCTTGTAGTCGATGTTTAAATCGGTTACCAGTTTATTCATCGCGTATTCCTAAATCCCAAATTTTCACATTTAACTTTTTCAATCCCGTTTTCCTCCGTCAAAAACAGCCGCTGTTCGCTTCCAAGCCTAGACCCCTTGCTCGAAAAGATAAAGAGCGGTGTCAGCATAATAACAGAACTTTCGTCGTAGTCCTCTGTATTACAAACATAGAGACTATAAGTGGATTGACCTTTCAAGTGCCTTCATAATTATAAAGACGCTACCTTATTATAAAGACGCTACCTTTTGTTGACATACTTCCACAACTAAAGTCATGTGATTCTAAGATCGACAAAGACAGCCGACTGAAACCGGTCTTACGTCTTCTCCTTTAAGCGTGGATGCCCCTACTCTGATAATATTTACAGCCACATTAATATCTTGCTGAAGAACAGTTTATACGCTCTGTCAATACGTTGCGCGATATCTTGTATCGCCTGAGAGCCAATATTATTCCAGTGTCCGTAGCGTTTAGTGTTCTTCAGTTTGGTTATATGCCGTTGCAAACGGATAACATGGATAACATTGAGGCTTTTACCGAACATCCGATAGTAGCGGTGATGAAGCGCGATCAAATAATTGTAGATCGACCCGGCAAGGCTAATCTTATGGTGAAGATGTTTATTCCGTTTGGCCTTGTAGAGTTTGAAAACGTAGGTTCTCATTTATTTTTCTGCCCCTCGATATACTTCATGATAGTTTTATCTGAAATATGCCCTACAGATTCACAACAGATTCACAACAGATTCACAGTAGTACGAACGTGTTCGCAAAGAAGGCATTTTCAGGAGATGAGGAAGTTCCAAGCGCAATACTCTTGCGGTATAGCCCTTGAGCTGTCGGACAATATAGTGAGGAGCGTTTATAGGCCGCGTTTTGACAAAGGCGTGAATGTGATCCGGCATGATATCAAGCTTCGCAATCTGAACATCGATCTCATCAGCTTTCTCGTATAAAAGTTCTTTGAGTCGGATTTCTACACCACCAACAAGCACCTTGCGCCGATATTTGGGACACCAGACCAGATAAGATGATAGCCAATATTGAACACAGATGTGTTCGAATGAATCCATCGTTAATAAACCATAAAGCCAGCATCCACTCTTATAAGGAGAAGACGTAAGACCGGTTTCAGTCGGCTGTCTTTGTCGATCTTAGAATCCCATGACTTTAGTCGTGGGAATATGTCAATGAGTTATTGACGCCGCCTTTTTGTTGAAGACGGCGTTTGGGTTTTTACCAACCCTTTACTGTTTCGAGGACGGAGTCGGGAATCCGGCCCTTCTCGAAATCTTCCATGCTTTCCTCAATGATATCCAACGCCCTGTTCATTTCCTCTTGACTGATGATCAGCGGAGGCTGAATCCGCAGGACGGAGCCGCTGAAGAAGGAAAGCAACAGTCCCTTTTCCCACGCGCGATAGCAGATCTTCGCGGCCGCTGTTCGGTGGCGTTCCTTTGTCTCCCGACCGACGACGAGGTCCACGCCGATGGAGAGACCGATGCCGCGCACGTCGCCGATAAAGTCGAATTTTCTCTGCATCTGCCGGAAACGCTCTTGCGCGTAATCGCCCAACTCGGTTGCGTGAGACAGGAGTTTCTCCTCGCGAATCACCTCGATGGTGGCAAGGGACGCCACGCAACACACGGGGTTTCCCGCGATGGTGAAGCAGTGGACGGGCGCCTCTAGCCCCTCCATCAGCTCGGCCCGCGCGACCACGCCGCTCAGCGGAAGCCCCGAGGCCATAGCCTTACCCATGATAATGGCGTCAGGCACGACGCCGAAGTTCTCGATGCCGAACCACTTTCCCGTGCGGCCAAAACCCTGCTGCACCTCCTCAGAAATCAGGAGAATCCCGTGCTGGTCGCAAAGGGCGCGAAGGTCTTTCATGAACTTCACCGGAGGCACGATCAGCCCGGAATCGCCCTGTATCGGCTCGATGATGAACGCCCCCACCTCGTCCGCGGGCATGTAGTTCGCGAAAGCAATCTGGATCTGCTCGATGCAGTAGTCCGATGTCTGATCGGGCGTCATCCCTGGCACAGGAGGGCGGTAGGGGTCGGGGTAGGGCATGTGGAAAATATCAGGCAGAAGTGGGCCGATTTTGCGGCTCATCGGCAGGCTGACGGCGGAAAGGGATATAGCACCATAGGTGCTACCGTGGTAGGAACGAATGAAGGAAACGATCTTGGAGCGTCCCGTGGCGGCCCGCGCCATTTTGATCGCGCCATCGTTGGCGTCCGAGCCACAGAGCCCATAGAAAACACGCTTCCGATAATCTCCCGGCGCAATGGAGATCAGCTCTTTGGTGAGTTTCACCAGGGGCTCGTGGTACATATAGACGTGGGTGTAGAGAAGCAGTTCTTCGGCCTGATTTTTAATGGCTTCCACCACTTTGGGGTGGCAGTGGCCGGTGTTGACGGCGCCGGCGCTGGAAAGCATATCGATATATCGGTTTCCGTCGAGGTCCTCAATCATTGCTCCCCGACCCCTCTTGATGGCCAGGGGATAATAGGGGATCTTTCCTCCAGGAGAGGTTAGAGTTTTGTCCTCCTCCACCAGTTTGAGACATCGCGTCAAATCTCTCATCGTTACTGCCCTGCCTTTCGTTTTAAAGAAATTTAAATAAATTAAACAAGAAAATCATGGGCTCTGCCCATACCCGCAGGGGACTCGTCCCCTGACCCCCATATAAAAAAGGCGGGGGGGCCCCCCGCCTAGCTTTTTGCGAAAAAATTCTAGGGTCTAGGAATACCGGATTCCTGGTAAATGCGATCCATCAAATCCTTACCGATCAGCTCCTCCATCTTCGGCCATACGGTCTTGCGGACGTGATCGGCCATCGTGGTCAGCTCTTCGGGCGTTAGGATAACGATCTCCCATCCATATTCATCCTTCAGCATCTGACGATATTTCTCGTCCTCCGCCGCGGCGCGTTCCCACTGTATGGCGGACTCTTCAAGGGCAACCGCCTGAATAATCTCCTGGTCTTCCGGGCTCAACTTGTTCCACAGGTCGAGGTTCAAAGCGACCCACCAAGACTCAAAAAAGTCGTTGTACTGAATCCAGACTTTATTGATGTCTTTAAACTGCCACGACTGGAAGGGAGGTCCGCCCATCTGACCATCGGCGATCCCCGTCTGGATGGCGCTGTAGGCCTCGGCGTAGGGGATCGGGGTGGCGATGTAACCCATAGCCTCATAAGTTAGCTCGCAGGGTTTTATCGGCATGACGCGAACCTTCATCTGATTGTGAACCGTAGGGTCGGCGTAGCTGGGTGGCTTGCTCTTCAGGGAAACCCCAGCCATGCCCACAGGAATAACCGCAAGAGCCTTGACGTTATGAGCCGCCCAAAGATCTTGAATGATCTTGTAGGCCCACCCATCGCTGCCATAAACCTGCTTCGCCTCTTCGATGTCCTTCACAAGGTAGGGGAAGTAATAGGCCAGGTTCAGTTTAGGGTCGAAATTGGAGTTCGCCTGGGCCATGTTCACCTCCAGCGAGCCGCGTGACAGCATCTCGAACGTTTCCGTCCAGTCGCCCAGAAGCCCTCCCGAAAAGACGTCGATGTGAATGCGTCCGTTAGTGCGCTCCTCGACCTTGCGGGCGAACTCCTTGGCGCGGATGTCGTAGTCGCTGTCGACCGGATGGACCTGGGCCATACGCCACTTGTACTCAGGCTCCGCCGCCGTGCCCGCTACGGGCGTCAAAAGAACGACGAAAAGCGTCAGCGCGAAACAAAACATGCTCCATTTCCTCATTGCAATTCCTCCTCATTTATACTAGATTTATACTAGATTTATATTAGATTTTTGGGATTTATTTAATGCCCATCACGAGTCTCGGCAGCCAAAGGGAAAGTTCAGGAAGGTAGGTCGTCAGGATGATAATCGGAAGATGTCCGACGATCATGTAAACCAGCGCCGGGCGAATGTACTCGTTGATGGGAACGTTGCCGATCCGGCCTCCCAGGTAGAGAATGGGCGCCGTGGGAGGCGTGACGTTTCCCAGGCCCAGGTTTGTGCCCAGAATCGCCGCGAAGTGGACGGGATGCACCCCGATCTTGATCATCAGGGGCATCAGGAGGGGAGCCACCAGCATCGTCCCGCTGAGGTCATCCATCAGCATCCCAATAATGATGAGAAACACGTTCACCATCAGAAGAATGACGTATTTGTTATCCGAGACCCCCAACAGGTAATCCGCTATTTTCATAGGCACCTGTTGCATGGTGTAGACGCGCCCCAGGATACTCACGAAAAAGAGCATCATGCAGATGACGCCGCTGGTGGTCGCCGACACGCAGAACGCGCCCCACAGGCTTTTGAGCTTGAGCTCTTTGTGAACGAAGAACCCCACCAAAATGGAGTAAGCCACAGCCACGGCCGCGGACTCCGTCGGCGTGGTGATACCACCATAGATGCCCCCCAGGATGATGATGGGCATCAAAAGACTCCAAAACCCTTTCCCAAAAGCGCGGCCGATCTCCCGATTGCGCGCAGCGGACGGCAGAGGCGGATCTACTTTGATTGTGGGAAATTTTTTGCACATAAAATAATTTATGACGCAAAACACCGTCATCAGTATTATCCCCGGAATCACCGTCGCCAGAAAACAGGCCGCCACGGACTGTTGCGTCACCCATCCGTAGAGAATCATGGGAACAGAAGGGGGAATAAGCTGCCCCAGCACCGCGGCGCAACTGACCATAGCGGTACTGTAGTTGCGCGGATAGCCCAGTTCTTCCAGACGCGGGATCATGATGCTGCCGATGCAAGCCACAGCTGAGGAACAGGTCCCGGAAATGGCTCCAAAGATGGCGCAGGCTACGATGGTCGCGGCTCCCATACCGCCGCGTATGCGCCCCAGCATGGAGTTGGCGAATTCCGTCAGCCGTGAGGCGATCCCTGCGGAACTCATCAGGGACCCGGCCATGATGAAAAACGGAATGGACAAAAGGGTGAGAGAGTTGAGTCCCCGAAAGCCCACGGTCGTCAGAAAGGAGAAGTCCGGAAAGTAGATGACGCCCATGTAGAGCGTCGCGGCCATGAAGCAGAAGGGCACGGGAATGCCTACGATGATGGTGCCGATCAGAATGACGAGATCAATGACGATATGCATGGGTTACTCACTCTCCTGTGCTGTGGATTGGGATGATGAGGGTTGGAGTCCGGTGAAGTGGAAGGGCGCGTATCCAAGGGCCTGCCGCGCGTAGTCCAGAAATTCAATAAAAAAATAGAAGAACATCAGCGCCGCATTGATCATGAGGCTTGCCTGGGCGAAGACCATGGGAATAGACAGGGCGGGAGAACGCTCCCAAGACCGAAGAGACCAGCGGAAATAGCTGATGGTCCACTCCGTGAAAATCCCCGCCAGCACGATCAACACCAGAGAAACCAGCGTTTTGGCGCCGTAGAGTACCCGTTCGTTTTTGATGAAGACATTCAAAAGGTCCGCCTTGATGTGACTGCGCTCCCGCGAGCCGTTGGCAGCTCCCGTAAAGTAGAGCCAAAATCCGCACAGGCAGGCTAACTCCTCGACCCCCATCAAAGGCATCATAAAACCGTAACGCAACACCACTTGTACCAGGATCAACAATACAATGGCAACAGAGGTCGTCACCATTATGATTTGCTGTACCCAATCCAAAACACGCCAGACCAGCAGAAACAAGCGTTTCATCCCACAGATTCATCCTCTCGTTAAATGCCGTATCACTTTGTCGCTTTAGACTAATTTTATACATGTTACTATAAGACATTAATAATGTCGAGCAGCAAACTTGATCAGTGTTCACTACCTAAAGAACCAAGTTCTTCGACGCGCTGTTTGCCTCCTCTGATAAACTGGTATGATATTTCTGGAACAAAGTTCTGAAACTGAGGGAGGTTTTGTCAGTATGAAATCGCGATTCGAGCGTTTGAAAAATATACATCTTCCAAGTTCTATTGATTTCTTGGAAAAAGATGGCGACACTCTTATCATGCAAATGGCGTCCAGGGGATTCGGATGGGGAGATCAGCCTATGAACATGCAAAACGATGGAGCCGCTTTTGAAGCATGGGCACTGGTTGCCAAAACTCACGAATATGATAAGGTCATCTTAAAAGGGGATGTTCCGGATTCTCTTGATTTATCGCGTCTTCATTACAACCGTTTTTTATATCGGGCGCAGCGATTTTATGAGAATTTCGATTGGTTTTCCCTGTCGGATAACTTGAACTCAGCTACTTCAGTTTTTTGTTGCGAAGTTTTTGACAAAAACCGAAATCTTAAGTTGAATGCGCCGTTGCATTCCAGGACATCTGAATCCCACAATCCCGAGGCTCAAGCAGAACGTCATTTCATCGAAAGCCCTGACAAACTCCGTGAATTAACCCAAATAAACGCGAGTGAATTTTTTCGCCAATTGCCTGTGGGGCTTTGCAGCGAAGAAGTAAGAATATTTCCGGGACGCAAAGCCGCAATCGATCTTTGGGCTATTGAAGGAGATTGCGTTCACGTTATCGAGTTGAAAGCAAAGGGGAATAAATTAGGCACATTGTCTGAACTGTTTTTCTACGTCAATTTCGTATATGATTTCTATTGCCTGAAGTTGGCGAGTCCTGAACATATTTCGGAAAACCGCGGTTACGCAAAATTATTGACTTCGTCGCCCAAACGCGTGTATGGACATATCTTAGCGGAAAGCAAACACCCCCTATTGGATTTGGCGTTAGCACAGTTGGCGCAATGCAAAAATAAAAACATGCACTTTAAACAAGCAATAACCTATTAGTTGCTAAAAGCTAAAAGATATAAAGATAAAGATATAAAGATAAAAGATATAAGATAAACTCTTTGCCCAATACCTAATTAAAACTCTACCTTTGAAGCTCTACCTTTCAGCAATGACACCTCCAGTATATCAAAAATTCCCCAAACCCACCCTAAAATCAATCTGACGCTGGTAGTGACAATAACATATAACATATCTGGACAGCGGTCTTATCGCGCTGCGATAGGTACAACATCATTATTTCTGCCCTATGCTCATTGCTTATGCGCGTGATAAGATAACCCTTATCCGGTTTGCGCCACGCCTTGATTTTCTGCCAAACTTTACATAAACTACATTATATCAGTTCAGTAGTCCAGTTCTTTCCCTGCAACTCCGTGTCTAATAGTCGGAACTCCTTAGATAACCCGTCGATTTTGTCTTTAAGTTTGTGACTGTCTAAATACCTCACGTATTTTACACGAGGTTCTCCCTTGTCGAATTGATTACGGCTGTGACTTGTGACTTCGTTATAAATCTCGGTATACGCTTTGATATGAGAAGAGAGGCAGTCACGTCTGGCAATAGCGTCGGTAATGGTTCTTCCGGCCATTTCCGTTAGACAGTTGGTTTTGTTGATCCGTCTTATCAACTCGGAGAGTCTAAGCATATTGGTCTCGTACTCTCGTATCAAATTCTCGACGCTAACGGTCGGTTCCTCGTCTTCCGGCAACCTAACATTTTCTTCGATATGCCGCACGATACTTCTGTTTTGGCGTTGTAATGCTGCCCTTTCACTAAGAGCTTCGGCCAGTTTCATCGCAAATCCTCCTTTCATTATCGTCTGATTGTCGTCGACAAGCACCCGCGCCGGTATTGTGGGCACCGATGAGATGATACCATATACACGGATATATTCGAGTGAGTCCATCTAAATTCCTAAATCATGTGGCAAGCGGCCTGGTGTCCCGGAGCGAGGTCCCGCAGGGAGGGCGTTTCGGCCTTGCAACGCTCGTAAACGTGGGGACAGCGGCTACCAAAGGGGCAACCGGGTGGAAGGTTTACCGAACTGGGCAGGTCGCCCTTCAGTTGGGCTTTGAGCGGAGGCGCGCCGAACTCGATTTTGAGAATGGACCCGATCAGCGCCTGGGTGTAGGGGTGAGCAGCGTGGAAATACACGTCCTCGCGACTGCCGATCTCTACCACGTAGCCCAGGTACATCACGGCTATGCGGTCCGAAATGTGGTAGACCACGTTGAGGTTGTGAGAGATGAACATGTAGGTAAGCCCCATTTTCGTTTGAAGATCAGTAAGCAGGTTGATGATCTGGGACTGGATCGAAACATCCAAAGCCGATACCGGTTCGTCGCAGACCATCAGCTTGGGAGTGAGGGCGAGGGAACGCGCGATACCGATACGCTGGCGTTGCCCGCCCGAAAATTCATGGGGGTAGCGGCGCACGTAAATCGGATCCAGTCCACACATCGCCATCAGCTCTCGTACTCTTTCCCTGCGCTCGGCCTTAGAGTACATTTTTTGAAACACGAAAGGCTCCGCGATGATGTCCCCGACGGTCATGCGCGGGTCCAAAGAAGAGTAGGGGTCCTGAAAGATGATCTGCATGTCCTTGCGCAACGGGCGCAATTGTCTTTCGTCGCAGCGCGTGATGTCCCTTCCGTCGAACTCTATTTTGCCTCCCGTCGGCTCCAGGAGGCGTATGATCATGTGCCCCAGGGTCGTTTTTCCACAGCCGCTCTCACCAACGACACCCAGAGTCTCGCCTTGTTGGATTGTGAGGGAAACGTCGTTCACGGCCTTTACGTAATTTCTGTCAGTGCCGAACCGGGAGCTCCGCACGGCGTACCACTTGCGCAGGTTCTCCAGAGCAAGCAATATTTTCCCCGTTTTTTCCGTTTTTCCCTCGCTCACGTCATCATCCTCTTTTCGCGTTTTCGCGGGACTCAAAGTCTAGCGGCGTCGTATAGCCAGCAACGCACCCGCCGGCTAGAGGAATCCGAGGAATCCGTCGTCAGTTCGGGCCGCTGGGTCTCGCAGATTTTCATGCGGCGCTCGCATCTGGGATGAAACAGGCAGCCACCGGGTCGATGGCTCAGGGAGGGTACCATTCCCTCGATGACGTGAAGATGTCTCCGCTGGTTCTCGATGGTGGGGATGGACTCCAACAACGCCTTCGTGTAGGGGTGAAAGGGATTTGTAAACACTTCTTCCACTCCGCCATATTCCATGACCTTGCCCGCGTACATCACCAGTACGCTTTGGCTCACCTGGGCCACAACACCCAAGTCATGGGTGATCATGAGCACCGAGGTGTTCAATTCTTTTTTCAGTTCGTTGATCAGTTCGAGAATCTGGGCTTGGATTGTCACATCTAAGGCGGTGGTAGGTTCGTCGCAGATTAAAAGGGCAGGATTGCAGCACAAGGCGATGGCGATCATCACACGCTGACGCATACCTCCGGAAAGCTGGTGAGGGTAGTCGTCGAAACGCTTCTCAGACATGGGAATACCCACTTTTTCCAGCATTTTGATAGCGACCCGCCGCGCCCGTCTCCTGGACATGCCCTGGTGGATGCGCGGACTCTCCATGATCTGGCTCCCGATGGTGTACACCGGATTCAGCGCGGTCATGGGCTCCTGAAAGACCATGGCAATTTTCCCTCCCCGCACGGCGCGCATCTCTTTCTCGCTCAACCTCAAGATATCTTCGCCCTCTACTCGCACCTCACCAGTCACGATCTTGCCTGGCGGCGTCTGGACCAGCCTCATGATGGAGAGCGCCGCGACGCTCTTGCCGCTGCCACTCTCGCCAACGATGCCCAGGGTTTCTCCTTTTTTCACGCTGAAGCTCACGTCATCCAGAGCGTAAACGACGCCTTCGTCGGTGTAAAAGTAGGTAGACAGATTGCGGACGTCCAGTAAAGTGTCGTTTGTTGTTCGCATTGTTTGCATGATTTGCATTATTTGCGTCGTCTGGCTAGAGGTTTTTGAGTTTGGGATCTAGAGCGTCGCGCAAGGCATCCCCCAGCAGGTTGAAAGCCAGCACGGTCAACACCAACGCAATGCCTGGGTAAACGCTGTATCCTGGATTCGAGCGCAAATGCCGCCGAGCGACACTGATCATCTCGCCCCAACTGGACTGAGGCGGCTGTACGCCAAGCCCCAGAAAGCTGAGGCTCGCTTCATACATGATATCGGCGGGAATCTCCATCGTGGCGATGACGATGATTGTGGAGAGGCAGTTGGGAATCATGTGACGCACCACAATGGCCAAGTTACTTCCGCCGCTGGCCCTTGCCGCCTGCACGTACTCGTTTCCCTTCAACTGAATGACCTGCGCGCGAATGACGCGGGCAACGCTGGTCCATCCCACAAAACCGATGGCGAAGAAAACGTTGATGACCCCCGTTCCAAACACGAACATAATGACAATGGCAAAAAGGATCTGGGGAAAGGCGGCGAACATCTCAATAATTCTGGAGATCACGGCGTCCGTTTTGCCGCCGTAGTAACCGGCCAGAGCCCCCAACAGCACGCCGATGGTGATGGCTATCGCCTCGGCGACGATGCCCACCGCCAGAGATACGCGAGCGCCGTAAACGATACGGGATAAAATATCGCGCCCGAACTCGTCGGTTCCCAACCAATGTTTTGGAGTGGAGCGGGACATGACGGCCTCGATATCTTGGTAAGATTGGTCATACGGGGTGATGAATGGGGCAAAAATAGCGACCAACGCCATGAAAACAATAAAAACAAAACAGGTCATCGCGATTTTGTCGCGACTCAGTCGAAGAATGGCATCGTGGTAAAAACTGGTAAACCTCACGGAGTCTTCTGGAGGTGTTTTTGTTGAGTTTTTCGAGATCCTGACGTTTTCCACTTTTTATGCTTCCTTTTTTTGTGCTTCCTTTTTTTATACTTCTTTTTATACTTCCTTTTTTTATACTTCCTTACTTTTGTGCTTTTTTATGCTTTTTTATGCTTCATTTGTTACGCGGATCCTTGGATCAATCAGGCCGTACACGAGGTCGATAAGAAGGTTCATCAAAACGAACACGGCTGCGATATAGATCGTACAGCCTTGGATAACCGGAATGTCCCGTTTCATGATACCGTCGACCAGGAGCCTGCCGAGTCCATTAATGGCAAAAACCGTTTCAACTAAGACGGAACCACCCAGGATGGATTTCATGAGTGTGCCAAGGTAAGTAAGAATAGGAATGGCGGCGTTTTTGAGCGCGTGTACCACCACCACAGCCACCTCCCCGGCGCCTTTGGAGCGGGCGGTGCGCACGTAATCTTGATTCAGCGCGTCGAGCATGTTGGTGCGGGTGAGCCGCGCCAGGGACGCCGCGTAGATCATGCCCAGAGCGACGGAAGGGAGGATGTAGGAGGAGACAGACCTTAGCCCTGAGATGGGTAAAACCTTCAGCCACAGTCCAAATACGAGCTGGAGAATGATGGCGAGCCAGAAAGAGGGCAAAGCCATGCCTAGCGTCGAGACAAACATGATAATCCTGTCCAGCGCCCCGCCGCGGAACACGGCGGCGAGTATCCCCATAAGGATGCCCACGGCGATAGCGAAAAAGAGCACTCCCACGGCGATAGACCCAGTGACGGAGAAGCCCCGCGCCAGCAAAACGCTTACCGGCAGTTTTTGAAAATAAGAGTTACCAAAGTCGCCTGAAAAAGAATTTTTCAGAAAGGTCCAATACTGTACGTACAGCGGATCATTAAGCCCCATCTGCTGGCGTATGCGTTCGATGGTGGCCGCGTCCGCCTTTCTCTCCATCATTACGGCCACGGGGTCGCCTGGGGCGACGTTCACCATGATAAACACGATGAGCGTTACCCCAACGAGCACCACAATAGCCTGCCAGAGGCGATTCAGAATGAATTTGAGCAAAAAAGATTTCCCACGCGAAATTCCGACTTTACTTGGCGATATCGATTTCGGCGATATCGATTTCATAAAAACGAAGCAGGCTGTTGTCGTAGATCACACCCCTGACACCGTCGGCCACCAAGTAGTAGGTGACAGGGTTATAGAGCGGCGCCACGATGTGTTGTTCTTCCACGAGGTAATTTTCGAGTTCGAGGTAAATTTTCTCTCGCTCCGCTCCCATGGACGCGCGTCCCCGCGCTAACATTTCGTCGGTTTTCGCGTCCTTCCAGTTGGAGGAAAAAAGCTGGGAGCTGGTGGAGTGATAAAACGTGTAGGTGAAGTTATCAGGGTCGGAGATGTCCTTGAACCACGTAAGAAGCGGAACCTGCACCTGACCTGCCCGGCGTATGTCCACGTAGGTGCCCTGGTCAACACGGTTCACGTTCAGCGTGATGTTCGAGGCCTTGAATTGTTCCTGCAGCACGACGGCAACTTTGGCGACCTCCTGAGTCTCGGAGACGTAGCTCTCGATGGTGACGCCGTCGGGGTAACCGGCCTCAGCTAGCAACGATTTGACCTTTGTGGGGTTGTATTCATAGGGGCGATCCACGTGGGCGGCGATGCCTGGAGGAATCATACAGTTGGCGGGCGTACCATTACCGTCTAAAAAGCTCTTCAACAACCCCTCGCGGTCGATGGCATAGGAAACGGCCTCTCGGACTTTGACGTTGTTTAGGGGCGGCATATTGACATTCATGTTCATCGCGATGATACCCATCAGGTCCACTCGCACAAGGTTTTTCGCGAAATCTCCCGTTTTATAAGAGGCGACCACGTCGTTATCCACGCGAACCACGTCCAGGTTCCCCACCTCGTACTCCATCAAAGCAGTACCTTGGTCCATAACGTAAATATAGAGTTCGTCAATCTTGGCCGGAGTGCCATGGTAGCCTTTGAATCGTTTGGCGTGCATGACCTCTTTGCTGGAAAACTCCACCAGTTCGAAGGGGCCCGTTCCCACGAAAGTAGTGAGACCCCAATGGGTTCCCGCTTCTTCGCAGGCTTTTTTAGGATAAATCATCATCTGCTCGCAACCCAACACCGAAAGGAAAGGGGCATAGGGTTCGCTGAGTTCTATGCTGAAGGAGTAATCGTCGATAATTTTGAAGCCCTCCAGCGTCGGGGCCTTGCCCTCCAGCATTTCGGGAGCGCCTTTGATCATGTCGCAAAGCCAGGTGTTCAGGTTCTGGGTCTTGGGGTCGAAAATGCGGTTAAAGGTAAACTCCACGTCGGTGGCGCGCAATTCAGTTCCGTCGTGAAATTTGATTCCCTCTTTTAGCTTGAAGATGAACAAAGTGCCGTCCTCCGACATTTCAGGAAGCGCGTCAAGCAGCAGGGGATGGATGGTGCCCTCGGAATCGACGCGGACGAGGGGCTCACCTAGGGGATTCGCGGCCTGCATAACGTCGTTGGTGGTGTGCTTGTGCACATCGAGAAGCTCTAAATCGGCAAAGTTATAAGCATAGCGGAATACTTTGGGTTCGCCAGAACCCGTGGCGGCGAAAGCGGCGGAACAAGCGACGAGCGACAAGACAAAAATCGACAAAAAAGAAAGCGATCGCAATGTCTTACGTTTCATATCAAGTCCTCCTTAATTTAGAACACGAAGTTCAGAAATTTAGAACATGAAGTTCAGATCGAACGACGAGCGAACAAAGAAAAAGCTCTCCTCAATAATCTCCTTTAAACAATTTCCTTTAAATAAATAATCTCCTTTATTCTTCTATTCTTCTATAATTTTCCTGTTATCTTTTCCTGTTCTCTTCTCCTGCTACCCGATTATCCAATTATTCCATCAAAGCGTAGCGCTCCACAGGAGCAAAGGCGTCCGTAAAAGGGGGAATCGAGGGGGTGAAGGGCTCCATCCATCGGTGAGAAAGCAGGCGGGATATTTCGGGGTCGTAGGGGGGCAAGATGGGCAGCTCGTCCACCGACTTGAAGGCTACAATCATAATGTTCTGCCGCGCTTGGGCGAAGGGCGCTTCAGGACGCGAGGCGGGAAAAATCAGCACCCGAGGGAAAACCTGGCTGAGAGCCGCGTAGATGCCGTGAAAAACGCCGCTCTTGGGACCGCGCAAGGAGGAAATAACGTTAGAGACCAATACTCCGTTGGGGGCCAAGAGCTTCGACATGTTTTCCGCGGCCTCCACCGTGGCCAGATGGAAGGGGATTGTGTACCAGGAAGCGAACACGTCCGCGAAGACCGCGTCGTAAGACCCCGCCAAATTAGGGTTCCTGACGGCTCTGTTCAGGTAACTCCGGGCGTCTTCATGGTAAACGGAGAGGGCGGGACTGTCCCGAAGGTCGAAGTATTTCCGCGCGACCTTTGTGATACCTGGGTCGATCTCCACGATATCCATAGAAAAGGTGGGAAACCGAGCCTCATTCACGTGAGTGGCAACCAGGTGGCGAGGGACACAGTATCCACCGCCTCCCAGCATCAAGATCTTTTGCACGCCGGGGTTGTAGTAAAAAGCCAGATCGTAGAACTTGGTGTAATCGCTGACCAGTTCCGAGGGATTATCTGTGTAGATGATGGACTGGGCTCCCTCTCCCACCGCCGCGGTCATCAAAAAGCGGGCGCGGCGTCCGTTGGGGCGTGTCTGCTCCGCGATCCAGATGTGATTGTAAGCCGTGTCCACGTGCTCGCCGATGGGCATCATGGGCATTCCCCAGAGCTTTGTCCCCGCCACTAACATCAGAAACGCTACGCAGAGCACGTTAGCTTTCTTCCAGATCGACCGATAGAGCAGAAGGGCCACAACCGTCAGGGTAAAAGCCACCAGCAGAAGAATGGTCCCTGCGGCGAAGACCGAGATCAAGACGAACCCGCCCAGAAACGTCCCCAGAATGCTGCCCGTTGAGGACAGGGCCGAGAACCGTCCCACAGTCTTTCCAGAGGATCCTACGTCCCGCATGGCCAAGCGCACGATGAAAGGGGACACCATCCCCAACAATACGCTGGGCAGGGCGAAAAGCAACAAGGCCGCGAAGACGGAGGAGATATAGACGCTGCTGATGGTTTTGGAGAGAAACGTCAAAATGGGATTCGCGAAGAGGGCCAGAAAACCCGTACAAAAGGAGGCCAGCAGAACAATCCTCGCCAAGACCTTCTGATCAGGGCGAAAGTCCGCCGCAACTCCGCCCAGCCAGTAACCCGCGCTGAGACTGGCCATAATGACGCCGATCAAGGCTGTCCAGACCACCAAAGACGTCCCCATATAGGGGGCAATCACGCGAGATCCCGCCATTTCCAAGACCATGACAGCGGCGCCGCAGAGAAAGGAAGCGACCTCCAGCGCGCCAAAACGAAAACGGTTCTTGCCGTCTTTCCGCTCGCTGTTTTTATCTGTGGCGGCGGTAGCTTTGTAAGACTTGGTTTTAATGGAGTCCATTTCAGAAATCACCTCATGGCATGTCAAGATGGAAACACGATCCCTATTATATAACAAACACTTCTCCATACATTTTCTTGCATTTTCTTGTTATCCAGAGCTGGAGGCAGTGGATTCGGGACTCTGCTTCTCTCTCCGGCTTTGTTTTGTGGCTTTGTTTTGTGGGTCTATTTTAGAAAATACCGCCATATTATGAATAATTTTTTTATTCGCCTTGTTCCGTGATGGTTTTCCAAAGCTACAGGTCATTGTTTAACATTTTCTTTACGCAAACCCAGGATTATGTACGGTATCTTAATGGGCATATCATTTACAATGTGCTTATAAACTGATTTATTATTATAGTAAGGTGGTAGAGATACTTAATTCACTGAAAGGGGACAAAAGAATGCCTGACAATGACAATTTAAAAAAGCTGCTCGAAGAAGGAGAGGAAATACGCTGGAGCGGTTCTCCTCAACCATATGGACTCTTTGACGAGACTCACAAAATTTTGACCCTTCTATCTCTGTTTTGGGCTGTGACGTGGGGAGTGATTTTGATAGGTGGTTATTACGCGTTTGCCGTTTCGCGGGCGCTGGAGATCAAGACCTCCGTCATGATCTTCTGCGCGGCGGTACCTCTCTTGTTGGCTTGGAGTCCCTGGAGGGATAAAAACAGCATCAAAAAACTGCAGTACGCAATTACAGATAAAAAAGTCGTCGTTTTTTCCTCGGAGGGGATAAAAGAGTGTGTTCTGCCGATCACAAACATTGACGCCATGCGGATTGAACGGATTGAGCGGATTCAACAGACTCAACGGATTGAAAAGAATGAAAAGAATGAAAAAAATGGAAAGAATGAAAAAAATGAAAAAGCCAGCAACGGCACCTGCCATATCAGATTTGGATCGTCCACCTTCAAAGCGTCGGCGAAGAAGTTGCTCACTTTGGCGACCCGCGGCGAATACGAGATCGCAAGCGACACAAAAAACTACACAGGTCTGGTGTTTTACAATGTGAGCGCTAGCGATGGAGACGAGATTTGTGACTTTTTGAAACCCTACGTCACAATCGAGAGCAACGTTCGATAAACGTTAAACGTTAAACGTTGCGCTAGTTTCTATTGTTCTATTATTATGATCGATCATGATGATCAATAGCTATAATCAATAACTATAATCAATAACTATGATCGATAGTGATAAGCAATGAATGAATTGACAGCGGAATTTCGGTTCTACTGTCAATTTTTTGTGTGTTTGTGCTATGATAATAATATGAAGTCACGTTTTCTAGGTAAAGGGAAGCATTTATTTCGCATATCTCTGAGGGATCTATTGATGACCGCCTTTATCATCGCGGTATCTACGTTGCTGTGTGGCGTTTCGAGTTTTTTCAGCAGTACGGATATTTACGCGCCATTGATTTTCGTGCTGACCGTTCTAATGGTGTCCCGGTTGACCGAAGGTTATTTTTATGGCATTTTCACGTCGATTATCGCGGTTTTTGGTGTCAATTACGTGTTCACTTATCCTTATTTTGCTTTCAATTTCACGATCAGCGGTTATCCTTTGACGTTTTTCACGATGTTGGCGGTGTCGGTCATCACCAGCACCCTCACCACGCAAATCAAACAGCAGGAAAAACTGCGCATCGAAACGGAAAAAGAAAAACTGCGCGCTAATTTGTTGCGGGCAATTTCACACGATCTGAGAACTCCTCTCACCTCCATCGTCGGGTCCACTTCTGCGATCTTGGAGGACGAAAATCGCTTGACCGACGACCAGAAGCGCGACTTACTGCGAGAGGTCAGGGACGATGCTCTGTGGCTTATCCGCATGGTGGAAAATCTTCTATCCATCACGCGGATGGGGGGAGAGGCGGCCATTCACAAACAACCGGAGGTTCTGGAGGAACTGGTCGGGTCGGCCGTCCATAAATTCCGTAGAGGTTATCCTACTGCGCCTTTGCATGTCTCGATACCCGATGAACCGATCTTTATTTATGTGGATATCATTCTCATCGAGCAGGTCTTGATGAACCTTATGGAAAATGCTATAAATCACGGAAAGCCACTAACGCGTATCAATCTGTCCACCATAGTGGAAAGGGAGGAAGTGATTTTCTCCGTGGAAAACGATGGAAAACAGATCGATGAGTCTATACTGTCTCGCCTCTTCGATGGATACTGCGCTAGGACCGATGAAAGGGGAGAAATCGGCAGCAGGCGCAATATGGGAATTGGATTATCGGTGTGCGCGTCAATTATCAAGGCGCACGGTGGGAAGATTTCCGCGGAAAACATAGCGTCCGGCGGAGTTCGTTTCCGTTTTTCGTTGCCGTCGTAGGAGTCGTAGGAAAGGGCCCTCGTATAGTTCGGAATACTATGCGAAATATATCTGCTAGCTATGAGTAGATATTAGTACGCTAAAAGGATCGGTGTCTTATGCCTCTTAAAGACCGTATATTAATTGTAGAAGACGAAAACAGTATTAGCCATTTCATCGCGGCGGTTTTGACTTCCAATAAGTACGACGTGATTGTCGCGCGAACAGGATCGGAAGCCTATACTATGATCACGTCCCAATGTCCTGATCTTGTTTTGCTGGATTTAGGTCTTCCGGATATGGATGGGATTTCCATCATTAAGATGGTTCGTGAATGGTCACGGCTTCCTATTGTGGTGGTTTCCGCCAGAATGCACGAACGAGATAAAGTGGAGGCTCTGGATATGGGGGCTGACGACTACATCACGAAACCCTTCGGCCCGTCGGAGCTGTTGGCCCGCATACGCACGGCAATTCGACATACCCGGAACACGCTCCCCGACGTAACACAAAAAGGCAAATATCAGGTTGCCGACTTGGTGATCGACTACGACAAACATCAAGTACTCATCGCTGGCGTCAACGCTCGCCTCACGCACAACGAGTACAGGGTCATAGCCTTGTTAGGGCAGTACGCGGGTAAGGTGATCACGTATGACTACCTTTTGAGAGAGATCTGGGGTCCCAGATTGAAGGGAGACAACCAGATTCTCAGAGTGAACATGGCCAATATTCGGCGAAAGATCGAAAAAAACCCGGCGGAACCGGAATATATTTTCACGGAAGCGGGCGTTGGCTACCGCCTACGGGAAGAGGAATGAGGAATAAATAGAATCTCGTGCATACCTCTACAAAAACATAGGAAATGAACGAAAAGAATCAACGCAAATGAACACTAAGACCCGTATAGAATCTTGCTTCTTGGTGGTATCATCCCCATAAGTAAGGCTACAAGTTACAAGTAAGGCTGTAAGTAAGGCAATGAAATGGGTAATGTTTTTGGTTTTTTGATCTAGCTTCTGAGCCCGCAAGTATTCCCGATGGCAAGAAAGAGAGGTGCGACTTCCCCCGATAGCCAAAAAGGACAGGCGGATTTTAAAAGAAGGCGTTAGAGGTTTTTAAAGGGTAAGTTGACGTGAGCGGAAACGAGAATAAGGAAACAAGGTCACTTGATCTCGTCCCTCTTTTGTTTTCTTTATCTGAAGAGAACTGAAAACGCGTAATAAAGGTAGCACAAAATTTAAGGGGGAAAATCAAACATGAAAAAGTATTTAGTAGCAATCACGGTAGTCGTTTTGGCTACTGTAGCGGCGCCGGCTTTTGCGGCCATTAATCCGTTTATGGACGTGCCGCTTAACCACTGGTCTTACGACGCCATCGGCCAGTTGGCCGCGCGGGGAGTTCTGTCGGGTTATCCAGACGGGACTTATAAAGGCAGACAGCCGACTACTCGTTATGAGATGTCGTCCGCTCTCGCTCGTTCTCTGGCCCTCGTTGACATGACCAAGGCCACGAAGCAGGATGTGGAAACGCTGAAGAGGTTGGTTGTGGAGTTCAAAGACGAACTGGACGCTCTGGGTGTCCGCGCTGATCAGCTTGACATTCGTCTGGATGTTATCGAGAGTCGCCTCAACGGTTGGAGAATCAGCGGCGTTATGCGTCTGGATATTGATGATCAGGATGACAACGATGATAAGGATGGCCGCGCAAGTCTGACCAGGGCGCGTCTGATCTTTGAGCGTTGGTTTGGTGAGGATGAATCCCTGAAGTTTACAGGCCGTATCAACGTTAATGGCGATGGTATAAGATATGAGCTTTTCAACGTGGAGATGCCGGCATATTGGGATTCTACTTTGACGGTAGGGCGTTTTGTTTGGGATAGCGAAGCCGCTTATTATATGAACGGTAACGACTTGCTGAATGTTCCTTGGTTGGGCAATGACGGCTATTTGACGGATCGTTACGTTGATGGTTTAGGCGTGCGAAAAAGTTTTGGCTTGGGTAAGTTCAGCGCTTATTTGGCGCGTCCCCAATCAGGAACTCTAGGAGGTCAGGATGAACATCCCTGGAGTATGTGGGAAGCCTTTGCGATGGGAGAAGTCCAATTCACGGAACGGTTTGGTTTCGACCTGGGAGTTCAGTATTTTGGTGGTGACGACTCGACTGCGAAACGTAATTCTATTGACCCTGCTACGCAAAAGTCATGGGTAGACGCTGACGGAGTGGCCGTGAAAGAGGGCGATCAGCCAGGTTATCGTGTAAATTCTATCTTCACGGTTTTCGGAGGTTTGCGCTTTGATTTCAGTGAGAACATCGCGCTGAAGGGCATTTACTATCACCAGGATGCCAATGTGGATACCAGTGGTGTGGCTCTCGACGATACTCTTTATATTGGCGATAAGGGATGGCATGATGCTCAGTGGGACAGTAAGTCGGCATACAAGATTATTCTCGACATCAATCAGGATCTTTTGAAGTTTACGAGCCTCTGGTTGGAATATGATCAGCTAGATGGTTACTTTGTAATGCCCAAAGGTAATAACCTCTGGGGAGGTTATAGTGGTGCCCCAAGCACAACTTGGAACGGTCAAGATCCAAGAAATACAGCTTTTACATTGGCGGGTTTACCACTCCCTGGCAATATTGTAAGAGCGGATACTACTATTTGGAAGATTGGCGCACAGCAGAAGTGGAATGACAAGTGGACTACGGCTCTTTATTTCGGAAACCATGAGTGGGAGGCCACAACAAACCCCAGCGCTACGCAGTTCGATGTCGGTGTGAAGTATCAGTATACTCCTAATGTAGCCTTTGGTTTGGCCTATTCGATGTTTGATTATGATAAGGCCGCTACCGATATGGGAGCTAAGGACGAGAACGTCATTCACTTCCGTAGCGAAATCACGTTCTAGTTTCACGGAACTACGTAACTGAACTAACAAAGAGCGAGGGCCTAGGCCCTCGCTCTTTTTGTGCGCGTGCCCCAGGTCCTCCTGGAATCCACCATAACTCCATACTCGACACTCGCGTTTGGATACTCCGCTGTATGGATGGGCTGTATGGATGATGATGGATGGATGATAAGGATACCTTATAATGAAAAAATCCCCTGCTTTCGCAGGGGTTTTAAATGTATCTGGACGCTTCTGGATTTTTAAATTGGTGGATTGTGAGGGACTCGAACCCACGGCCCGCTGATTAAGAGTCAGCTGCTCTACCGACTGAGCTAACAATCCATTTAAATTATTTGGCGCGCCCGGCAGGATTCGAACCCGCGGCCTACGGATCCGAAGTCCGTCGCTCTATCCAACTGAGCTACGAGCGCGTGTCACCTTTATTTGGGGTGAGCGAGGGGACTCGAACCCCCAACATCCGGAACCACAATCCGGTGCTCTAACCGTTTGAACTACGCTCACCATAACGCGCCCGGCAGGATTCGAACCCGCGACCTACGGCTTAGAAGGCCGTTGCTCTATCCAACTGAGCTACAAGCGCATATTTCCTTATTGCACTCTATATTGCTCTCTATTATTCTCTTTATTCTCTGGAGCGGGAAACGGGATTCGAACCCGCGACCTACGGCTTGGAAGGCCATCGCTCTAGCCAGCTGAGCTATTCCCGCAATTTTACCCTAAGACTACTCTACTTTTTACTCTACTTTTTGCCGCTCCATTCTTTCCATTATTCTTTCCATTCTTTGGTCGGGGCGAAAGGACTTGAACCTTCGACCCCCTGCTCCCAAAGCAGGTCCGCTACCAACCTGCGCTACGCCCCGAATAAAACCAATTAAAATTCATTAAAATCAATTAAAACTAAACGATCCAACAATCCAAGAGCCCAACGATCCAAACGTAACCCATTTAGATCTATTCGAATGATTACTTACATAGTATATAACATCGTAAATATACCGTCAAGCGTTCGATCATACCAAATCAAGTAACGTGATTCGGTTAGCCGGCCAAAATATCATAAATTCAACATAATTAAATTCAACAATTCAACATAAATTCCACATTAAATTCAGCATTAAATTCAGCATAAATTCAAGAAAGAGCCTTCAAAAGAGCTTGCAGGGCCTTCGCTCGGTGGGATATTTTATTTTTGACGGCGGAAGAAAGTTCACCAAAAGAAACTTCGTAACCGTCGGGGATGAAAAGAGGATCGTAACCGAATCCAGCGGTTCCCCTCGCGTCTTTCCCCAAACGTCCGTTACAGATGCCCTCATGGACTAGAGTCCACTCTCCTTTTTCGGGAGAGAAGGGAACCGCCAAAGCGACGGCCGCCACGAAGCGGGCGCGGTTACTGTTGAGGTCGTTTGGGGTGTCTTGTTTTTTCTTTCGCGCCACCCGCTCCAGTTGCGCTAAAAGCCATCGGTTACGGTCCGCGTCCGTACCATCTACCACCCTTGCGGAACGAACTCCTGGCCCCCAGGAGAGAGCTTCGACCTCCAGACCGCTGTCATCCGCCAGACAAGGCAAATTCGAAGCCTCCGCCCAGGCGCGCGCCTTCAAAAAAGCGTTGGTAGCGTAGGTCGTTCCTGTTTCCTCCACCTGAGGAGGGTTTGGGTTTGGGTTTGGGTTTGGGTTTGGATTAGGGCTAGGGTTTATTTGCGACACCAAGAGAGGCGCGAAAAGAAGCTCTCTTACCTTGTCGCGTGGTAACAATTCCAAAAATTCTTCATATTTGCCACGATTGCTGGTGGCCAACAAAAGACGCTCGAAAAACAAAAGATTCCTCGTTACCTGGGCAATTGCCAAACAACCGCCAAGTCCACAGGCGCCCCTGAGCTGACAATTTTAGAATCCACCAAGAAGCGCACCTTGCTGATAGGGTGAAAGTTGTCGCGCATCGTGTGCACGATGCCTGTTATAAACTGCGTGCTGAAGTTATTCCCCGCCGTGTTCAAAGCGGAAATGAAAGGTCCTGAAAAATCCAAGTAAACTGTATCGACATTCCTGAAAACATGTTTCACGTAAACTTCATTGCTAAACAAATTACTGAGAGAAAGTAACTTGTGGACCGCGTCTTGAATGTTGCCCTCGAAGGTGCGGGAGATAATCTCAACCTTTTCCTCCTTTAGAACCCCCTCCTTCGGATAAAAAAGCGACAAAGTGGTTTTTTGCATGTCTAATCTGATGTCGGCAAAGTTAGTGCCTCTCACGCCCTCCTCCACGCCGCCGCTTCCAACCTCGATTTTCCGCTCGAAGACGCGCTCGTCAAGCAGCCTCAAGAGAGAAGAAGCCCCCAGATAGCCCACCACAAAGCAGAGTAAAATCACTCCACACCAAGCCAGGACACGAAGAAGAAGAGGCGCTCTCGTCTTTTTCCCTCGTTTTTGAGAGCTCGAAGAATGCCGGGGGGAACGCTTGCGTTTAGCCTTTACCCGCTCTTCGAACTCCCGCTCTAACATTTCTTCCCTATAACGTTCGGAATAACCGTCACTTTTCCGGCGGGCCATCTCGTCACCTCATCGTTGCCTCAGGTAATTGTAAACGCCGTCCGTCATCGCGTCGGCGATCTTCTGCTGGTAATCTGGGTGGGCCAACAGCTTCGCCTCCTTGGTGTTCGTAATGAAGCCCGTCTCCAACAATACAGCTGGCATCATCGCTCCTCGCAGAACGAAAAACGGCGCTTGAGCGACGCGCTTCATTGGTAATCGGCTGGCGTTACCGGTCTTGAACAGCACCTCGGCGGCGACAGTGCTTTCATTGATCTTATTATTCTGCTGCATGTCTCCCAGGATCTTCAGCAAAACCTCGGTCCTGTGATCCGACACGGCCCCGCTCCCAGCTTTGTCCTCTAGATACTCCCGGTTTTCGATCTCCGCCAAAGTTAAGGCGTCGTTGTCTGTGGGCAAAGCCATCAAGTAAATCTCGAACCCTGCCGAATTCTTCCCCGGAGGCAAAGAGTTGACGTGAATGCTGACGAACATATCCGCGTTCGCCTTGTTGGCAATATCCGTCCGCTCTTGGAGCTTCAGGTACACGTCCGTCTTTCGGGTCATCTTGACGTCGAACCCCTTGGCCTTCAATGTCTTTTCCATTTTTAAGCCGATGGCGAGATTGATGTCTTTTTCCTTGAGGTTGTTCCCCATGGCCCCCGGATCCTTGCCTCCGTGTCCGGGGTCCAACACCACCAGAATTTTACCCGATGGTTGCGCGACGTCCCGGGAAGGCCGCGTCGCAGCGGGAATCTCAATAGCGGGAATCTCAATGGGCGGGTCTGGGGTCTGAACCACTAGAGTCTCCCGAATAGGTGTCGGAACGGCAAAAATGAAATCCAATACAATACGTCTGGGGTCATTTAAAACCAATTTCTCGACCCTTACGCCCGTCGCGAAAAAAGTGAGCGTGGCAGAACCATCCGCGCCTTTGGTCAATTCCACCCTGACGTTTTCGTAGGGCGAGGGAATGCCCTGGAGGGCGTCGACCATGCTCGCGAACTTCATGGAAACCTGCCCCGAAACCACTTTGACCTCTGGATTTGTTGCGTCGCTACAGTCGGCCACGGCCCGTATTTTTTCGCGGGAAGTGCTCCACCGCAGAGCGCGAAGCTCGCCTATTATTTGAGATACCGCAGTCTGCGATACCGCGGTTTGAGGCATTGTGGTTTGAGGCATTGTGGTCTGAGACGTTGCCGTCTGAGGCGTTGCGGTCTCAGGCGCTACGCTTTGGTAAGCAACGACTACTGGGGGCTCCGCCGCGAGAGTGGAGCGCGTGACCACAGGCGATGCTGTGGGCGCTACGGGGTCCGATACACCTACCACCTCCACCTCGTTCGCTATTGGGGAGACGGCCGAAGGCGCGGCGACGAGAATGGGCTCCGTTTGAGCCGTTTGAGCCGAAGGAGGGTCTGAATTTTTCTTGGGGCTTGACGCTTCTTTCGATTGCTCGACTCGGAGCCTGTCCTCTTTTCCGTAGCCGGCAAAGCGCTGCAAAAGACTCAACGAAGAGGGAACATCCAGCCACCAACGACCGTCCTGTACATAGCTAGCCCCATAGAGCGGCACCAACTGAGAGTTGTACCAAGCCGCCACAGCGTTCAGAACGATCCTCAGCTTTTTGTTTCCAAGGGAAAGCTGTAATTCCTCTCCGGCAACCATGGCGTTCAATCCCAAAAGGGCTCCCGCGTCCGCGATAGAGATGAAAAATTCTCCCTCTCCATCCATCGTGGCCATCGTGGGAATTTCTCCCAAGGCGGTGTTTCCTTTGTATAATATGGCTATTCCCGCTTCCGATGGCACAGCCCAAAACAGGCAAAGCGCGGAGACAATCGCTGTGATCAACAGCCATGTCGGAGCCCATGATTTCCTCGCCCGAATAAACGGTCCATTCCCGGAAAAAGACATTTTTAGGGTCGATACTCCTTGACGATGATGTCCGCCGCGGTGTTGGCCTGCTGCCGGCTTACGTCCAAGTGCGTGACCAGGCGAAAGGTGTCTGGAGCGGTTTTGTTGAAAAACACGCCCTTTTTCCGGCAGGCTTCGAGCAGCTTATCCGCACTCGCCTCGTCCCGCGCGCTGAAGTACACCATATTCGTCGGCCGCTTCACCTCCGTGACGCGGAGTCCACCCTTTTGGAGAATATTCTGAATCAGCTGGGCGTTTTTGTGGTCTTCCGCCAAGCGGTCAACGTTACGTTCGAGGGCATAGAGTCCAGCCGCGGCTACGATGCCGACCTGACGCAGGCCACCCCCGACTTTCTTTCTCCAGAAACGCGCTCTTTCAATAAAACTCCGCGAGGCACAAATCAGACTCCCCACGGGAGCGCCCAACCCTTTAGAAAGACAAACCTGTACCGAATCCACATCTCTCACCAAAGCCGATGGCGCGACTCCTTGAGCCACGGCGGCGTTGAAAAGGCGCGCCCCGTCCACATGCACAGCTAGACCTTTTCCATGAGCCCAGTCCACCCGCCGAGCGATTTCCTGAGGCGAAGACGCGTGTCCGCCACCCCGGTTATGGGTGTTTTCGAGGCACAATAACGTAGATTGAGCGAAATGAACGTTATTTTTCGCGGTCAAGAGGCGCTCTAGATTCGCGATGGAGGGAAGGCTTTTTTCGTCTCCTCCATTATTTTCTTTATTGTTTCCCACATCATTGTTTCCCACATCGCCCCCCGCATTGTCGTCTACCTGTATCGACACGATGCTTCCCAGGGCGCACAAACCGCCGCCCTCGTAGTTCAAAATATGGGAATTTCGCCCGACAATGGCGCCATCCCCCCTGCCGCAGTGCGTCAAAAGAGAAACCAAGTTGCCCTGGGTTCCCGATGTCACATAAAGCGCCGCCTCCTTGCCCAGAAGTTCCGCGCCTTTTTCTTCCAGGCGCTTCACCGTGGGATCTTCGCCGAAAACATCGTCGCCCACCTCAGCTTCACTCATCGCTTGGCGCATTTCGGCGCTGGGCTTCGTCACTGTATCGCTTCGCAAATCTATAGATTCTAAAAAATCCGCGGAGAACAAACCACGCACACCTCCATCTATCATTTATCGTCCATTTATCGTCTATCTACCGTCCATCTATTTCCCGCGTTTTACGCTCAAATTCCCGCGTTTTACGCTCAAAGGCCGCCGCATAAATGGGCCCAAGGTAAAAGGTCCTCTCTTACAACCACTCCCACCGATACCGAGGAATGGTTGCCTCCATGAAAATCAGACCCTCCCGTAGGAAATAAATCGAAGGAGGCTGCGATCTGGAGACAACGATAAATTTCGGCCGCGCTGTTGCCAGGAGACCAACACTCCAATCCCCATAGCCCATCATTTTTCAATCGGCTTAAAAGAGGAGGCAGTTGGTCCAAGTCGGGAGTGGTCTGACGCGGATGAGCCAAAACAGGTAAACCTCCCGCTCGGCGGATCATACGGATACACTCCTCTGGCGGCAAAAGAGGGCGCGGAACATAAGCCGCCCCCCCTCGTCCCAAGTACTTGTCGAAAGCGGCCTTGACGTTGGGGACGTATCCTTTGTTCCACAACACCCGTGCCATATGGGGACGCCCTATTGCCCGGCCGTCCCCCTCGAAACCTACGCCCACAGAAGCCTTCACTTCCTCTACGGAAGCCTTCACTTCCTCTACAGAAGCCTTCATTCCCTCTATAGAAGCCTTTACTTCCTCTATAGAAATAGCAAGCCCCAAGTTCCGCAATTTTTCGCAAATCAAAAGATTCCGCGCGTGGCGCGCCTGCCGATTCCGCTTCAAGGTGGTTCGCAAAACCTCATTTTCGGGGTCGAAACGATACCCCAACACATGCAACACCCCATTATAAGCGGCGGATAATTCCACACCGGCAATCCCCTTGATCCCGAACTTACCGCACCGGGAAAGAAAAAGTTCTACTCCCTCCGCCGTATCGTGGTCTGTCAGACTGGCGACAGAAACTTTTTTCGCCTTCAGCCAGAGCGCCAGCTTTTCTGGAGACAAAATTCCATCCGAAAACGAGCTATGGAGATGAAGATCGATCTTCAGCAATCACTATGCCTCGGCGTCCTCGAGCAGAATCTGATCCAAATCGAACAGCGTCGACACGTCCAACAACAGAATCAGCCGTCCATCCGCCGGTTTAGCGACCCACAAAACGTAACGCTTATCCAGCGTGGTGGAAAGTTTGGCCGCGGCCTCCAGTTGGGCGTCGTAGATCGTCCGAACCTCCCGGACGGAGTTTACGATAATACCAAACATAACATCGCTGACGGAAAGGACCACAATACGCGCCTCATCCGTCAAAACGGTGGAATACATACCAATTTTGAGTTCCATGTCGAACACTGGAACAATGGTCCCCCGCAGATTGATGACTCCTCGAATATAGTTGGGCGCGTTAGGCACTCGGGTAATGAAGGGCGGTACCCTCACGATCTCCCTTACGATATTGACATCCACACCAAAATCCTCGCTGCCGAGCGCGAAAACAAGATTGATATGCTCCTGTCCCAGAGACTCAACATTGATTTCTTTTTGGGAGGCACCCACGATGGTATCTCCTCCTGTATGCACAGCCACCTTTCGCTCACCTTCCTCACGTTGTCCTCTTGCCCGATGATTTCATTCTTGTAATTTTCTCATTTCGGGATCGAGTCCGTTTTAAAAGCTAATCAATTCGGAATTTATTATAACAGTAACAAAATAAATCCAAGACGTTAAACGAACCAAAATGAAAAATGAGCGATCAGCTCGTTGTTATTATTCTACGACCACCGAGGTTTTCATCTCTTTCAAAAGGGCCGTCACGCTAGTCGCGAAAAGAGGCGCCGCGTCCACGTATTGCCCCGCCAAACTGAGCCCGTAATGAAGGTGAGGTCCCGTGACCCGACCCGTCGCGCCGACCTTACCAATAACCTGTCCTTTTTTGATGAAATCTCCTTCCTTCACATTCACCTCGCTCATATGAAAAAACAGATTGATGACCCCGTTGCCGGAGTCGATATAGACGCTTCCTCCCGCGTAATAGTGCTGCCCAGTCAAGATGACTTTTCCGGCGAAGGGCGCTTTGATGGGCGTTCCCACGGCGGCGCGAAAATCCGTCCCAGCGTGGTAGCCTCGAGGAATGCCGTTGTAAACGCGCCGGAAACCGTAGCTACTGGTAAATATTCCCGGAACGGGACGAGTGGGAGGAGTCGTCCAGAGGCGCCGCTCTGTCATGGCGTTCCGCGCGGCGGTGGTCAGCCGGGCCTCTTTTTGGATGCGCGCGGCTTCGCTTTTGGGCGGCGTCACCATTCTATCGGCGACCTTCAAATGTTCCTCCGGGTATTTTTTCGCCTTCAACCGCACTGTACATTGGACCCGATAATGCCGCTCGTTTTGGTTGAAACCGAACTCCAGAGGATAGTCGCCTGGCTTCACGTCACGCACGTAAGAACCCAAGAGCGCGTAAGAGACATGTCCTTCCCGCCCCACTTCCACGTCAAGGGAGACCACCCGACCCATCCAGGTCACGGAAGGACTATCGAATACCGAGTGAGACGAGAGGGCAACCGCAAATGCCTGACCCACCTCCCAATTCTCTGGGAAAGTCACGGAGGTGGAAGCCCATCCAGGAGCGGTCAGCAAACATCCCCACATCCAAATAACATACACTAAAAGCGGAACCTTTTTTTTCATCTAACCCAGTCCTATCCCCAGCTACAGAGCTTTTTCTTCGAGGCCCCTCATCAGACCACGAATCAGCTTTTCCACGCGGCAGCAGGCATCTTTCACCACCGACAGAACTTCTTTTTCCGTCAGCTCCTCGTCGCTCATGCCCGCGGCTGGATTAGACACGCAGGAAATCACCGCCGTTTCCATGCCCATAGCGCTGGAGATAATGACCTCTGGAACGGTGGACATTCCCACCAGCGAGGCGCCCAGCGCGCGGGCCATACGGATCTCCGCTGGCGTTTCGTAAGACGGACCGGAAAAAGCGATATACACACCCTGGGAAACATGAATGTCCTCCGACAAAGCTACGCTCTCGCACAAATCAATCAAACGTTGGCTATAGGCGTGAGTCATGTCCGGGAAACGGACGTTCCAGCGAGGTTCAGCGAGTCCCATCAAAGGATTGGCCCCCATGTAGTTGATATGGTCCCGCACCAGGACGATGTCCCCCGACCTGTAAGAAGCGTCCACCCCTCCCGCCGCGTTAGTTCCGATGTACTGAGCGACACCCCACATGCCCAAAACTCTGGTAGAAAAGGTGACTTCCCTCATGTTGTATCCCTCGTAATAATGAACTCGCCCTTTGAGCAGCGCCACGGGGCGGCCCTCGATTTTACCCAGAACGATTTGCCCGGCATGGCCGGGAGCTGTGGAGCGAGGCCAATAGGGGATATCTTTCGTGTTCAACACCTGAGGATTCTCCACGGCACCGGAAAGGGTTCCCAGCCCTGAACCTAACACCAGCGCCGTTTTGGGACGAAAATCCCCCGCGGCGGACCGAAGGTAGTTCAATGCCTCTAACACATTATCGTAATAACTTTCACTCATATATTACACCTCAAATCATGATTTGCGGGAAAGTCAAAACTCAAAACGCTCAAAAATCCGGTCCACGTAACGAGTATAGAAGCTCACGTCGAACAACGAGGCCAATTCCGCCTCCTCCAGCGCGCCATTGAGGCGATCATTGAGGCGATCATTGAGGCGATTGAGGCGTTCGTCCTTCGACAGCAGATCGAGGAATTTTCCCTCACCTCGAACCGTGCGTTTCGCGTTGTCCTGCACTATAGCGTAGACCGTTTCCCTAGGTAGCTTCAATTCGTCGATCAGGGTCAGCATCACCCTCTGGCTGTAAATCAAGCCCCCCGTCAGCTCAATGTTCTCCTGAATCCGTTCTTCGTCCACGACGAGCCCCTTCACGATCTTCGTCATGTCCGAAAGCATAAAGTAAATCGTGTGGAAAGCGTCGGGCCAAATCACCCGCTCCGTGGAGGAGTGGCTGATGTCCCTCTCGTGCCACAAGGCCACGTTTTCCATAGCCGCGAGGGCATACCCTCGCAAGAGGCGAGCCATGCCACAAATTCGCTCGCACTTGATCGGGTTGCGCTTGTGGGGCATGGCGCTGGAGCCTTTTTGGGCGCTGCCAAAGGGCTCGTACAGCTCACCCACCTCGGTGCGCTGAAGGTGACGGATCTCTGTGGCCATGCGCTCCAGCCCGCAGCCTAAAAGGGTCACGGAGTTGAGCGCATTGGCGTGACGGTCTCGCTGTAAAATTTGGTTGGATACAAGCGCGGGCTTCAGGTCTAAAAGCTCGCAAACCCTCGCCTCGATCTCAGGCGGGCATAGGGCGTAAGTTCCAACTGCTCCAGAGATTTTTCCCCATGATATTTGATCTATCGCCAAATCGACGCGCTGAAGATCCCGCTCTAGCTCGGCGTGCCAGTTGAGAAACTTGAGCCCCAGGGTCATGGGCTCGGCGTGTATGCCGTGAGTGCGGCCAATGCAGGGCAGATATTTGTATTGTCGGGCTTTTTCCGTCACGGCGCCGTCTAGTTCGAGGGTCGCTTCCTTAACGAGTGACAGCGCTTCTCGTAACGTGAGCGAAGAGGCCGTGTCCAGAACGTCGCTGCTGGTGAGGCCTAGGTGGATGTAACGCCCATTCTCGCCGATACTTTCGGCCACCGAGGTGACGAAGGCAATGACGTCGTGGTGGACGGAGTTTTCGATCTCCGCGATACGGTCTACGGAAAAACTCGCCTTGCTCAGGATATCTTCCAGAGCTTCTGGCGGAATCCGCCCCGCCTCGCTCCAAGCCCTGCAAACCGCCAGTTCGACCCGCAACATGACAGCAAACCGGTTTTCTTCGTTCCAGATTCGAGACATAGCGGTGGTGGTATAACGGTCAATCATACGCTTTTCCTCCTCTTTTCCCCCTCACTTGGCGTGTTGTTAGCCAGGAACTCCGCGCCTCCGACAAAAACGTGTCGTAAACACCGCTCGCGAAATCAGGAAAAGTATAGTCGAAAGATACCCATCTCCCGAATCGAAAACGCATTGTCACCTCGGCGTAGATGCCATCCCGCAGGTAAACGCGGTGGGCGTGGTCCTTGGTAGAAGCCAAGACGAGGCGCGCCCCATCTATATAACCCGGATCGACGTTGACAATCCGAGGCGCGCGGCTTTCTGTCTCTATGGTGATCGAGGCTCGTTTCCACTCTGAAAGCCCTCCTGCCGGCGCGAGTTCCTCAAAAGCGACGAAACGCCGGACAAGATTCGGGGCTATATCCCGATAATAATCCGTCGCCGTAAAGGGGACAGGCGCGCCCATAATATGGGGATCGCCCCAAAGCTCCCTCAGCTTTTCCACAGTCCAGTCAAACCACTGGTCGCCCAAGTCTCCGGGATACAGAATACCCGCGATTCGTTTCACCCAAGGGTCAATCATCGGGGACCACCTTGCCCTTTTTCTTCTTTTTTCTTCTTTTCGGGGTCGAAGCCGAGGCCCGGCGCCAAGAGCCCCATCGCCTGGGGTCCCAGGGACATCAAGGGGGCGCTCTCAGATGAAACAGATGAAACAGATGAAACAGACTTATGGCGGATCTGTTTCTTTTCGCCTGTCGCTACTCTTTCCCCCTCCTTCCCTTCTTCCTCTTTTTTTTTTTGCTTGAAGGTTTTTTTTAAGGGTTTTTTCTCGATACAGAGATATCCTAGCAGCTCACCCTCCCATTCGCAGGGAAGAACAGTGTTTTCTTTTTCGGTCTGCAGGTTTTCCACCTCTGTTTCAGTGCATCGCCGATAGACGAGTTTCGCTCGGTCCAAGGTAGCGATCCAGGCTTTGCCCACCGCCGCCCACCAGGTGATGTCCACAGCCGCGGCCACGTCGCCGGTGCAATCGTCCAGCATGAAAATGTCTCCCTCCAAGCGTCGGAACATCACCGAGCAGGGGCTAGCTTTACCCTCCAGCGTTACCAAAAACTCGTTTTTGTCGGGAAGGTCACTGGTGGCGAGGCGTTTCAAGTCGGAGCCAAACATCAACATGGCCGTGCGATTGATGTGCAGAGCGCCGCCTCCGCACATGACAAAAGGAATGGGAGCCTCCCACCACTCTGGAAGATTCGGGCCTTTGGGGGTCAGCGCTTCTTTCAAGGACGACACGGTCGCCCCCTCCTTGTCGATGAGCAGGACTTGAAGCTGTTCCGGATCTCCGAAACCTTTCTGCGACACGAAGTCGCTCGACGAGGAATCGGATTTGAAAATCGCCACGGGTTTGAAGAGCCCTTGAGCGACCCGCTTGAGGATATCAGAGATGGAGGCTTCCGAGCTGCCTCGCTCGATCAGAGACACTAATTGGTCTTTGCTGAAAACGATGATGTTCCTAAAATCCTCCCAGGGAAGTAAAACGCAGTAATCCAACTTCATACAGAAGAGCGTGCGCAACAACACGGTAAGACTTGACCGGATGGTTAACGTTTTGAGCGCCTGATTATAGGACATCATTTCAAGTTATTCTCCTTTGTTCTCTTTGGAGAACAATCGTTCTCCATAAGAGCCGACGCGAACTCCAGGGGGTCGAAAGGACTCAGATCTTCTATTCCCTCTCCCAGGCCGATGTAGCGTATAGGAATTTTTAGGTCGCAAGCGATGGGAAGCACAATGCCGCCCTTGGCGGTGTTGTCGTATTTGGAAAGGATCACCGCCGACAGTGGCAAAATCTGATTGAAGGTCACAGCTTGGATGATACCATTCTGCCCCGTAACCGCGTCCAGAACCAGAACGGTTTTTACGCGCTCCGCTCCCGCCTCCCGTTCGAGCACTCGGTGAATCTTTTTCAATTCTTCCATCAAGTTATGTTTGGCGTGCAGGCGTCCCGCCGTATCGATGATCAGGACGTCCGCGGAAGACGCTCGAGTCGCCTGCCAGGCGTCGAAGGCGACGGCGGCTGGATCACTACCCTGTTTTTGGGCGATGACCCTCACGCTGGTTCGCTCGCCCCACACCTGCAACTGTTCCGATGCCGCGGCGCGAAAGGTATCCGCGGCGGCCAAAACCACCTGTCGTCCTTGACGCGAAAATTGCATCGCCAGTTTTCCCGCGGATGTCGTTTTCCCACTGCCGTTGACGCCCACCATCAAAAGAACGAGGGGCGGATTATCCACCGTGAAAGGTTGTCCCATCCCATCCACAGCCGCCAAACGGTTGGCGATGGAAGAGATGAAAACCTCAAGAAGGTCGGACTTGGTGGAAATGCCTTTTTTCTTTGCCTCGCGCCTCATCTCCTCGACGATGCGCTCGGAAAGCTCCACTCCCACGTCACCCAAAATCAGCAGTTCCTCAAGTTCGTCCCAAAAGGCCTCGTTGAAGTTGAAAGGTTTCCCCGTCCCTGTAAAAAGCGAGGCGATATTTCCACTCCATCGCTCTTTCACGCCTTTGAGACTCTGCCTCAATCTCGAAAAAAAAGCCATTCACGCATCCCCCATTCTCAGTAGAGACGCGCGGCCGCGCGTCTCTACGATTCACCATTTCCCGCGTCGCCCCGTTTTTCACCGTCACGTTTTTCGTCGTTTTGTTTATCATATTGTCCCTCGCGCCCGCGATTCTCGCCGCCTCCATGACGGAACGGCTGACTTCGGCCGCGGTTATCTCGATGATCCCGCGCGTCCTTTCGGAGGTCTTTGCGTGCCGTATCGAAGGAACCGCGGGGACGGGTTTCAGCGGGACGGGTTTCAAAGGGGCGAGTCTCAAGAGGGTGAGCCCCATCTTTCCGAGGTGGAGCCGGCTTTGCCTTGGGCCCCACGATCCTCTTTGCGTCTTTCGCCGCCGGTTTTCCCTGGACCGCATCTCTTACCGGAGAGGGCGCGACGTATGCTCCTTTGTGCTTCATGGGGCGTCTTTTCACGACCTCCGCGTCAAGCGCGGCGGTGAGGGCGACGTTAATGGCGGAGGCGCTGTTCCGTTTCATATCGCCGACGCGGCCCGCGATATGCTCTTCCAACGTGATCTTCTCAGGTCTGAGCTTTTTGTTGTTTTTAACGAAATCTTTGGGGTTTTCTACTTTCGGTTCCACCGGAGCGGAGCACGGGATTTTAGAAACGAAGAGCTTGGAGGCGGCCGCCATTCGCGGGGAAAGGGAAGGCCTGAGAGTAAGTACAGAGCGGCGCGGCGCGTCTTTTGGGGGTTCCACCTCCCAGGTCTCGCCTCGCGAAACAGTGTCTTTAAAGTTTTCAAATTCGGAGACGGCGATGGAAACCTCTCGTCCCTCCGGGAAACGGATCCTTACGCTCTGGGTACGCAGATCCACCCCTTCGAGAACATAAGTTCCCAGTGCCGTCTTGATTTTCGAGCCGGGGTTGGGCAGGGACTGCCAGAGTTCGCTGTAGTTGGAGTGTTCATAGCACATGCAACACATCAGTCTGCCGCAGATTCCCGATATTTTCGTAGGATTCAAGGCCAGATTCTGTTCCTTTACCATGCGGATGTTGATGGGGGTGAAATGATGCAGCCAGTAGCTACAGCAACAAGGCTTTCCACAAGGAGCGATTCCCCGGACGGTCTTGGCCTCGTCCCGAACCCCTATCTGACGCATCTCGATGCGGATGCGAAACTCCTTGGCCAGATCGCGCACGTAAGCTCTGAAGTCCACGCGTTGCTCAGAAGTAAAGTAAAAAAACAGTTTCTTGCGGTCCATAATGTACTCCACGTCCACCAGCTTCATGGGAAGCTGATGGTCGCACAGGATCTGCCGGGATCGAATCAACACCCGCTCCTCGTCGAAGCGACGCAGATAGTGTTCCTCAATCTGGACGTCGCTGGCGGGATCGACGAAATCCACTTCCTGCAACATAGGTTCTGGTCCTCGGGTGTGCTCGTCGCTGGGTTCGTCGATACAAGCCTTTCGGTATTTGACCTCTTGCTCTTGGGACAGAGAACCGCCCAACAGGCCCATTTCCAAGCCCCGGATCGTTTTGATGACGATCCATTGTCCCGCTTTCGGCACGGGGTCGCCGATGTCTACCAGTCCAAGATAGCGGGGTTTACCGAAAACCGCCAAGTATATGCTCAAAAGGAAGATCCTCCTTAAGTGCTAAAATCAAAAGATCGCACACCATCGTCTGTGAGAGTTTTTTTTGCAGGACGAGCAAACGGAGTCTTTCCACACGTGCGGCGAACTCCCTCAATTCTCGTCTGGATATCTCTTCGGGTTCTTCTTCTCCCGCCCGCAAAAAATACGAAACCCACGAGGACAAAAGCTCCGGAATGTCCTCGTCGTCTTTCAAGTTTTTCAACCATTCCAACCATTCCTCTTCATTTCGGGGCATGGGATGAGCTTTAAAGGACGGAGAGTCCGCCAGTGTCGTGAAGCGGGAGCGGCTCCGCAGAGTGGGCAAAAAATCGTCCCCCTCCATCAGAAAAAAAAGTTTGGCGTGAAGAGGAGGCTCTTCCGCGATCTTCAGCAGACTATTCGCCGCGTGAATCAGCAACCGGTCCGCCGCCAGCACCACACCCACTCGGCGTTTCGCTTCCACGGGCTTCAACCGCAGCTCTTTTATCAATTCGCGACAGGTCGCCACGTTGGCCGCCTTGTCAAACTCTCCCGCCACGATCAGGTCGGGGTGATCCAAACAACTACGGCTCCAAGCCTCGCACCCCTTACACCCATCATCACCTCTGCCGTTGTCGCATAGGTAAAGACGCGACATGACGTCCAAAAGGACCCCATGCCATTGCATTGGGGCTTTCATAGCCCAACTGTGAGGAACGGTCCCGGCCGCGAATGCAGCGAGTACATCCCGCCATGTGGGCGTATCCATAAAGGCCGGCCCTGTGGAAGAACCGGTCTGATTCAAAACAAGAGCGAGATCAGACACCCTTTTATCTCCTCCATCAACCGTAAGGCCCTGATTCTACCACCTTCCTGCTGAAAGGCCTCCTCCAGCTCGTTCAAGGAAGATTCAACCTTTTCCACAGTGATGTAAGTGCTGCGGCTGGTTCTCCGCCACTGCAGGTCCCGCCGCAGGGTGAAACCCCTCATCGTCCGGGTCAGAAGTTCTTTCAAGATGGTCCTGTATTCGAGAAGTAAACGCTCGGCCGGAAAAATCGATAACTGAACCACCAGAGCGTCCAATCGTCCCAGAAGTTCCCGCACCTCCAGCTCTTCCATAGCGTTGTTCATAGCAACGCCGAAAGGTGGCCGCGCGGCAACAACCCCCTGAGACTCTGAATGACGCCGGGCAGTCCCTCCGCTTCCCTCTTCCACCTTACCTTCGCCGCGTTTTACCTTCATCGCTGTTCCTTCAGAACCTCATGCGTTTTCCAAAACGTTCCTCCACGCGCAAGCATAGACGCTCGGCCACGTGCTCGGCGCTGGCTGTCCCATCAAGAACCATGATCCGGTTTGAATCGCGACGCGCCAGCTCCCGATATCCCTTGACCACTCGCGCCATAAAATCCGCTCCGCCGGACTCCATCCGATCCGCCTCGCCCCGCCGCTTCAATCGCGACCACGCCGTTTCCTCGTTCACGTCCAGAAGAATCGTCCCATCGGGCTCTGGAAAACCACACCAATCAAGAAGTCCTTTTATTTTTTCGTAGGCGATGCCTCGTCCCCAGGACTGGTAGGCCAAAGTGGAATCCGTGTAACGTTCACAGACGACCCAGCGCCCCTGCGCGAGAGCCGGAAGGATCTCCTTGTCCAGGTGGCCGCTCCGATCCGCCAGGAAAAGAAGCAACTCCGTCCGTGACGTTAAGGTCGTCCCTCCCAGTAGAAGCCGGCGCAACAATTCTCCACCGCTCCAACCGCCGGGTTCAAAGGTACGCAGAACCCTCCCGGGTCCCAAAACGTCCTCCAGCCATTGACAAAGCCGCTCGGACTGGGTGCTTTTCCCGCTGCCGTCGATGCCCTCGATTGTTATAAAAAGCCCCTCGCTCGACGCCGTCATCGTGAGGAACCACTGCCTCCTGAACTCTCGTTCACGTTGATCTGGCGCTTCATCATGCCCTCCACCACGTACTCCGACCGGGAGATCCTCAAGGTTCCCTCTTTGACGCGTCTCGCCTTGGTCTCACTCAGAAACTCCTTTTCTTCAGGCGACAGCTTCGCCGTGTTTTTTTTCTCGTTTTCGTCCGTTTTTTCATCCGTTTTTTCATTCATTTGATCGTGCACAAATTCCACAATCAACTCGTTATTGGCGTCCGCGGCGTTGATTTCCGTCAACATGCGCTGAAAGCCGTCGATGGACTTCCACCCGCTATCCACGGCAACCTGGGAAAGAGAATTCAATCCGCCACCCCGCACGACCAACTCGCAGCTTCCTGTGGCGTCCGCGGGAACCACCACCTCAAAATGCTTCTTGACGGGATTACGCCGCCAAGGGCGCAGGGTTACCTCCACGCCTAGTTTTTCACCCGGCTTCGCGTCCGACGAAACCACCACGTCTTCGATAAAAAGCACCTTGGGTTCCTGGGTCACGGTGACCTCAAGACTGAAGCCTATCGGAAAAACATCCCCGAAAGGTTGCAGCAAAATCATCTCTATCATGGAGGCGGGCTCGTACATGGCGGCCTTTCCCACATCCGAATCCGAAACAAAAACATTAGTGCGCGTCCACCCCTGGGTCAGG
Organism: Synergistaceae bacterium; assembly: GCA_031267575.1. Taxonomy (NCBI): domain Bacteria; kingdom Thermotogati; phylum Synergistota; class Synergistia; order Synergistales; family Synergistaceae; species Synergistaceae bacterium. The sequence continues at coordinate 102,253 of JAIRYN010000052.1, forward strand.
CCGCGCCCTTCCGCCCGCAGAGTCACGGTAGCGGTACCCTGCCCCGTCCGTCCCCACAGGTCGCCGATAAGGCCCTCGTAAACCCCCTGGAGCAGTTTCGCTCCCAAGAAGTTATCCGGCGCTACACGAAAGTTTTTCTCAACGCGGGCACCCAGGAAACCAGCGGGAAGATCGGCATCTTTGAAAACCAGGGTCGCCGTGATCGACGGCGTAAAATATCCCGCCCGTCCCCCCACGCCAGCGGGTCGGTCCTGGGTTACCGTGCCCGCCAGAGAAATCGGAGACGCGATCTTGAATGGGAACGCCTGACTGGAGATAGTTTCGTGTACATAAGCATGAGCGGCTGGAAAGTTCACCGCTCCCCACTCCAGAAAAGGGTGTCCAAAGGCCAAAAAGCGCCCATCCTTGGCTGTTGCCGTCACGGTACCACTGGCGCCTACCTCCACATCGCCCCAGACCAGAAGGAGAGAGACGGCTTCACCGGGTGAAAAGCGAGTGTCGACTAACGACAATTCTCCTCCCGCTGCGTAAGGGGCCGCCTCGACTGGAACTCCTATTCGGGCTTTGAGCTTAGTTGTGGCCCGTTCGCTCAATCCACCCGCCATCAGGGGCAAAGATCTATACGAAGGTTTTTCACCTTTACCTTCACCTTTACCTTCGACCTCGCCGATGGTTTTCACTCCAACGAGTCTGTCTGGACGGGAAAACACCCTGTACATGTCCTCAATGGGCGTCACCAGCGCCATCTCGTGGTCGCTGAAGTTCCAACCTATTCCCACAGCGCCCACCAGCTTCCCATCCACATAGACGGGAGAACCACTCATTCCTTGAGCCATGCCCGTTTTGTTTTTGGATGACGGCAACATCCGTACCAGGATAAAGTTCCTCACGGTTTCCTTCTGAGGGATGACGCTCACCACCTCAATCGGCAATCGGACGGGCTCCGTTCCTTTCAACACCGTGAGCATATACCCCTTCATTCCAGCCTGCAGCTTTTCCACCGATAGGATAGGTTGTTCCGGGACAAAAGCCCCAACCGGCTCCGCCGCGCTGGAAGAACAATCATAAAAAAAACTATCAAATAGGAGAAATACCCACAAAAACCATTGAAAAACGCTGCCACGCCGAAACGAAATCCAATTCACGACCATAACCCCTCATCCTAGACCCCGACGAAAGGGGTTTAAAAAATCGACGCTTATATAAATTAAATTATGTCTCTTTATACTGCGTACTTGGCCAGTTTGTCTGACGACCGACGATGCTCCATTTTTATCTGTTTTCTCTATTTTATCTGTTTTCTCTATTTTATCTGCTTTATCCATTTTTCTTCCAGCGCAGATAACCCATGAGGAAGTCGTCGATGTCCCCGTCCATCACCCCTTGAACGTTCCCTTTTTCCGTTCCCGTTCGGTGGTCTTTCGCCAAGGTATAGGGGTGCAACACGTAGGAACGGATCTGGCTGCCCCAGGTACTTTCTTTTTTGTCGCCAACCACAGCCGCCAGCTCGTCGCTTCTTTCCTGCATGGCCCGCTCGTATAGCTTACTCTTCAGAACGTTCATGGCAACTTGGCGGTTCATGTGCTGGGAACGCTCATTCTGACAGCTTACCACAATCCCCGTGGGGATATGGGTGATACGCACCGCCGAGTCTGTGCGGTTGACGTATTGTCCCCCGGCTCCGCTGGCGCGGAAAGTATCCATCCGCAGATCTTCGGGCCGCACCTCGACCGTTACATTGTCGGGCAGTTCCGGCGACGCTCCCACCGAGGCGAAGCTGGTATGGCGGCGATGGGCTGCGTCGAAAGGGGAGATGCGCACCAGGCGGTGTACTCCCTTCTCGGCCTTCAGGTACCCATAAGCGTAATCGCCCTCCACAAGAACGGTGGCGCTTTTGATACCCGCCTCCTCATCGGAAGTAGCCTCCAGCACCGTAGTTTTGTAGCCGTCGCGTTCGGCCCACCTCAGGTACATCCGCAATAACATCTCTGCCCAGTCCTGGGAATCCAACCCTCCAGAACCGGCGTGAACCGTGAGAATCGCGTTCGCGCGATCATATTCCTCGTTCAGGAGGATTTGGAGCTGGTAGCGGTCCAATGCGTGACGAAGCTCTCTCGACCGAGTCTCGAACTCTTTTTGAAGTTCTGCGTCCTCTTCCTCACGCAATATGGTGTCCAGAATCTCCAGGTCTTCCACTTCTCGGCAGACTCTATCCCATTCTTCCACACGTCCCGCTATACCGGACATTTCTCTCAGGATTTCTTGATTTCCCTCTCGCGACCAAAAATCGGACTCCGCAGTGACGATCTCCAGCTCCGAGGCTCTGGCTTTCAGCGTGGGCAGGTCAAAGACTGTCCTGCAGTTCCTGTTTCAGGGACCGCAGTTCTTCCAGTACGGAAACGTTGGCTTGCATCATTTTAAAACATCCCTCCATCTTTTACCTTTCACCTTTCACGCGCGGACATTTTGAACAAAATTTGAACGCGCGTGTATATAATAACGTAACATGCTCGAATCGTGGAGAGTGGAGGGTGTGAACAGTACGATAGAAATATAATCAAATCTATGTTAATATATGTAATCATGAATAGATTGTTAAGCATAGGTGAAGTATCTGAAACATTAGGAGTTTCAATCACAATGCTACGGCGTTGGGAAAAAATCGGGCGAATCAAAGCAGAACATATAGTAGGCGGCCATCATGTTGATAGCGCATAGGTTGATAGCGCATAGGATAGACCTCAACCCGAACAACAAGCAAGCAATATATTTTGCCCGTGCGGCAGGTTGCGCCCGGTTTGCGTACAATTGGGCGTTGGCTGAGGCGTTGGTTGAGTTGAATGGAAGCGGCAGTACGAGGCGTGGAAAGCCGACTCTGCAAACCCAAAACCTAACCAGATGGCACTACGGCG